>DQCL01000052.1 GCA_003533975.1 Octadecabacter sp.
GAAAGGGTCATGATCAAGATGTGTCACGTTGCCGATAGGACCGCCAGCGCAGTTGCGAACATTTGTGAACCAATGAAGACTCTCCGAAAGTCTATGTGGTCGGGGGTGGCATTGTCAGGTTTTTGGGCTGGATTTTGAAGCGTTTGTTCTCTTAACTCGTGGCATGCACCGCTTGAAGCATGCATGACCTACAAACACTGCAAAACCCGGGATGTGGCGGTCCTTAAAGGGAGGCTCGGCCATCTGTGCAGATCATTGATGATATCACAAATCTCGACAGATCGGATTTCAGCTCCTGCGAATTCAGGGCGCAGCGATTTGATGACATGGACCTTTCACAGTTTCGATTTGAGAATTGCACCTTCCAAGATTGCAGCTTCAAAAGCGCCTTGATGGAAGACTGCACATTCCTGAAGTGCAAGGCCATTAAGGCCGATTTCAGGTATGCTTGCCTATCGGACGCCCAGTTCAAGGGGTGCAATCTGTCTCTCTCAAACTGGGCAGGGGCAGATGTGTCCAGCGCAAAGTTCCATGAGTGTAAATTGACCGGCGCAGACTTTAAGGACGCTCGTGCCTTTGGGATAGACTTTAACGGCTCGCTTCTGTCAGGCGCATTTCTGCGTAAAATGAACTTTCGAAAATGTCACTTGGAGGGCGTCGACTTTACAGAGGCCGACCTTGCCGGATGTGATTTCCGCGATGCAACTTTTGACAATTGCCGTCTACAAAATGCACACCTTGCAACCGCGCGCTTTGAGGGCGCTGACTTGCGGTTGGCTGACCTCGGGGTTTTGACGTTCTCGACTGCGACCTGTTTTAAGGGCGCTGTCATCTCAAAAAGCCAAGCAACCGAGTTGCTTCACGGGTTGGGTGTGTTGGTGCTTTAGACCCTCACCGCAATGAAAAAGGCCGCCGGATGATCCAGCGGCCTTTCTCGAATTTTCTAAACGTCGATCTTACTCGTCGCGGCTTTCGGAGTTGCCTTCGATGATCGTATCGAACGCGTCACCACCGACCACATCGTCAGCCATTGCTTCAGGTGCGGCAAGCGCAGCTGCGGCTTCGGCTTCTTCACGACGCGCCTGAATGACCACGTTGTCACGCTCGTTTGCGATACGTGTGACGCGCTGTGTGGCGCCGCCTGTACCAGCAGGGATCAAGCGACCAACGATGACGTTCTCTTTGAGGCCAACCAGTTTGTCCCGCTTGCCCTGTACGGATGCTTCCGTAAGAACGCGCGTTGTTTCCTGGAAGGACGCCGCAGAGATGAACGAACGTGTCTGCAAGGACGCCTTGGTGATACCAAGCAGGATAGGTTCACCCTGAGCCGGACGACCACCACGGGCAACTGCCTTGGCGTTGGCTTCGTCAAACTCAGCCTTGTCGACGTTTTCACCCTTAAGCAGTGTTGTTTCACCGCTGTCGGAAACTTCCCATTTCTGGAGCATCTGACGCACGATAACTTCGATGTGCTTATCGTTAATCTTAACACCCTGAAGGCGGTAAACGTCCTGAACTTCGTCGATCATGTAATCGGCCAAGGCTTCGACACCCATGATGGCGAGAATGTCATGTGGGGCTGGGTTGCCGTCCATGATGTAATCGCCCTTTTGCACGAAGTCGCCTTCTTGCACTGGGATGTGCTTACCCTTTGGAACCATGTACTCGACCTTGGTATCCGGATCATCCACGTTCTCGATCGCGATGCGGCGCTTGTTCTTGTAGTCTTTGCCGAAGCGAACATAGCCGTCGTTTTCTGCGATGATGGCGTGGTCTTTGGGGCGACGTGCCTCAAAGAGTTCAGCCACACGTGGCAGACCACCTGTAATATCCTTGGTCTTGGCGCCTTCACGCGGGATACGCGCAACGACGTCACCAGCTGCGATCTGCTGACCATCTTCGATGGACAGAACCGCATCAACGGACATTGGGTAAGTCACTGGGTTACCAGCATCGTTACGAACAGGTTCGCCATCTTCACCAATGATGAGGATTTCAGGCTTCAGTTCGTTGCCTTTTGGCGCAGAACGCCAGTCGGTTACGATCTTCTGCGTCATACCAGTCGCATCATCGGTGTCTTCGCGCAGGGCGATACCGTTGATCAGGTCGACGAACTTAACCGTACCGGCCTTTTCAGCGATGATCGGCAGCGTGTATGGATCCCATTCGAACATTTTGTCGCCGCGGGCAATTTTTGCACCGTCTTTGACAAACACTTTGGAACCGTAGCCAACCTTGTGGTTTGCACGCTCTTCGCCGTTTTCATCCATGATCGCGAGGACCATGTTACGACCCATGACAACCTGCTCTCCGAATTCGTTTTCGAGGATTTGCGCGTTACGCAATTCAACGACACCGTCGACGGAAGATTCAAGGAAGGACTGTTGGCCACCCTGCGCAACACCACCAATGTGGAATGTACGCATTGTCAGCTGTGTACCAGGCTCACCGATAGACTGCGCGGCGATGATGCCGACAGCTTCGCCGATGTTCACGCGTGTACCGCGTGACAGGTCACGACCGTAACACATTGCACAAACGCCATCTTCAGCTTCACAGGTCAGTGGGCTGCGGATACGCATTTTCGCGACAGACGCCTGCTCGATGATGTCGGCAGTACGTTCGTCGATCAGCTCACCTGCTTTGACGAGAACCTCTTCGGTGCCCGGCTTGAGAACATCATCAGCAGACACACGGCCAAGAACACGTTCGGACAATGGGGAAATAACTTCACCATCGTTAACGGCTGCTTCGGCAGTGATCGCCATTTCTGTTCCACAATCGACTTCGCGCACGATGCAATCTTGTGCAAC
>DQCL01000254.1:0-2744 GCA_003533975.1 Octadecabacter sp.
AAGAACTGGCGTTCAAAAAGGCGTTTCAGGCGCTGCTGAATTTCTCCGATCATGAATCTTTGGACCTATGCGGGCGACGTATTACGTTGACGGCCCCAATTGATATGCAGGCGGCGGTTAACAACCGGACCCAATTTGAAACCCGCCGTGTCATTCACAACGGTCAGTTTCAGGCGGAACCTGGTCCGGCTTGGGATGATGATGTTGTGTTGGCGCAGGCGACCTATGACGCGGCGGACCCGAAGGAGCTGAGCAATGTTGCCAATATCGCCAGCATTCAAGTCGGGTCTTTGGTGACGGGCAATGGCGTTGGACGGGAAGTTTATGTGCGTGAGGTCGATGTTGCTGGGGCAAGGATCACGCTAAGCCAAGAACTGTTTGACGCCGAAGGAACGCAAGAGTTCACCTTTACGCGGTTCAAATATCTGCTCGATTTCAGCGGTTTCACCAAGCATTCCGATATGATTTTGGACAGGATCGAGTTGCGATGTAACGGGAACTGTAGTGGGGTTATGTTGGCGCCGTTGGGCGTGCTGTTTCAGGTGTACGATTGCCAGTTTATCCGCCCGAAAGATCGAGCGGTGTCGTCTATTGGGGCGGGCTGTCAGGGCATGATTATTGACCGCTGCAACTTTGAATCCGACGAGTCTCCGATCCCGTCACATCTGCGCAAATCCCAGTGCTTCAACAGCAATGCCAATGATGTGAAAATCCGCAATTGTCGCGCGTCGCATTTCCGTCATTTCGGCGTCATTCATGGCGGCCAGAGTATCATTGCCAACAATCATTTCTTCAACGGGGATGAGGAAGCCGATGGCGTGCGCGTCGCTGGGCTTGTCCTGACAAAGCCAAATTGCGCGTCGACGATATCGGGGAACTATATTGATAACTGTTTCATTGAATGGACGAACGAGCACGACTCCGAACCGGATGTTCCGGGGTATTCGTTTGGTGGATTGACGATCTCGAGTAACATTTTCCTCAGCATTGATGGCCAACCGTCGACCCGCTGGATTGTGGTTAAGCCCTATGGCACCGACCAGTTTATCAACGGGCTAAACGTCCAAGGGAACATTTTCCGGACCTATCATGGCAGTCTCGAACGGGTGGAGGCGGTTGATACAACCTACGCCGATCTTACTTATGGGCGCATGCGTAATATTCTTTTTGAGGGCAATACGTTTCACGGTGTCACACAGCCGACCCGCAACCCCCACATCAATGTGCACGAGCAAGAATCCGTAGATGCGACATGGGTGGTCGATACTGAGAACCACCTGCCGTTCGGGGGGCGTGCCCGCACCGTCGACGCGCTTGTTCCGCTTAAGGCGATTAAGAACGGGTCAAACAACGCGGTGTTCGCCCAGCCCTATGCGGTTCCCGAAAAGGGGGTGAACGATGATGAGTTCCACATCATTTGGCCCGAACCCGTGAAAGGCGAAATTCGCTATTCGGTGCGGATGGATAATCCGGCTTAGAAAGTTTTTGGAAGGGGCATCTGTTAAGGGTGCCCCTTTTCCTTTCGGGCGCGGATTGTGGCATCTCGTCACCTTGACCTGCCGTGCTAAACGCGGTCTGTTTGGCTATATGAAAGGGTAAAATATCATGAAATCAATTCTTTTTGCACTTAGTCTTCTCGTCGCTGCGCCAGTCGCCGCTGATGAACTCGTCGGTCAATACGTGGCCTATATCGGTAGCGAGGATCTTTATAATTCCAACGGTGCCCGACTGACAGAACCTTGGCAGGTTCTACGACAAGATCGCGCCAACTTTCATCGGTTCGACATTTCACAGCCGGGTGATGAATGGGACTCATTTTTTGGAAGCTTCGACAACCGCGCAATTATGGAACGTATGGTGATGAATGGCCGGATTGAACCGTCTGCCGCGCGCAGCCTGGTCAATGGTGGCGCAATGGTTGTTGTCCGGATTTTTGGGACAGGGAGCACCGGACGTTACGTGAACGTCACTGTTCATAACTAAGATTTGAGCCCTAAGTAATAGGCGATGTAAGCCGGAATTTCACGTATCGCGCCTTTGACTTGTGGCCAAGGGCGCGCATTACGTACCGGTGGTGCCGAGCTTGTGACGCTCTTAAAGCCTGCGCGCCGCGCGATGAGACGCGCGCGGGGCGCGTGATACCAATCCGTAATAAGAACGATGGGGCAATCGCCAACCAATGCCAGTGCATTGGTGACGTTTTCGCCCGTCGTGGTGGATTGATCTTCGAGCGTTACAGCGTTTGGGGGCACGTTTTCAGCGTACAAAATTTCGGCCATTGCCTCGGCTTCACTCGGGGGATGTTTCCCCAGCCCGCCACACGCGACGATGCGCTCAATCTGTCCTGCGTGAAACAGGGTTGCGCCGTGCTGCGTGCGCCGCAGCAAGGTCGGCGATGGGCCGTTCGCCCAAACTGCTGCGCCAAGTATGAGGCCGGTTTTCATAGGCAGACGCGCGCTAAGTGGGAGTAGGGCCTACCCACCCCACTTTTTCCTCGGTTTGATCCCACCGCGTTGACCGGGTCGGCCTGCTTGCGATCTGCCGGCGCTTTTCTTGCTGTTGGCGACGGCCTTATCCACCTGATACTGGCGTGCCAGTGGGTCGTCTGACACCACCAAGTCCACGGTTTCCAAACGCTTAACCTCATCACGTAGCCTTGCGGCTTCCTCAAACTCGAGGTTCTCGGCGGCCTTGCGCATGTCGGTGCGTAATCCATCCAGCACGGCGGCGAGGTTCGCACCTGC
>DQCL01000254.1:2840-3434 GCA_003533975.1 Octadecabacter sp.
TTCACCGTCGTCGGGGTGATGCCGTGTTCTTCGTTGTATGCGATTTGTTTGGCGCGGCGGCGGTCGGTTTCACCCATCGCGCGTTCCATGCTTCCGGTTACGCGATCCGCATACATGATGACGCGGCCTTCGGCGTTACGCGCCGCGCGGCCGATGGTTTGGATCAGGGACGTTTCAGAGCGCAAGAAGCCTTCTTTGTCGGCGTCCAGAATCGCCACCAACGTAACTTCCGGGAGGTCCAGCCCTTCTCGCAGCAGGTTGACCCCGACCACAGCGTCGTAAACGCCCAAACGCAAGTCCCGCAGGATGTCCACCCGTTCCAGGGTGGCGATCTCGGCATGCAGGTAGTGAGTGTGGATGCCCATCTCCAGCAGGTAATCGGCCAGGTCTTCGGCCATGCGCTGGGTGAGGGTGGTGACCAAAACGCGCTGTCCCTTCTGCACCCGGAGGTTGATCTCGTGCAGCAGGTCGTCCACCTGGCCGGCGTTCGGGCGCACGCTGATGGTCGGGTCAACGACGCCGGTGGGCCGGATGATCTGCTGGACGATCTGGTCGGCGCGTTCGGTCTCATAGGGGCCGGGGGTGGCGGAGGTG
>DQCL01000117.1 GCA_003533975.1 Octadecabacter sp.
CACCATCAAACCGTGGGATCAAACAACTAGGGCCTGTTGACGTTCATCTTGTTTGAATGATGACGGCGGCGATTGAGATGAAAGACTTGAAGCTTTGATCTGTTTTGCATGATCTCATGGCGATCCCTCTGTTTTCCTTGAGTTTCCCAAAGAAATTTTCGACGAGGTGACGCCATTTGTAGGTGTGCCTATCAAACTCGGCAGGAAACCTGCGATTTGATTTTGGCGGGATCACCGGCGTGATGTTCTTGTCTGCTAGGTCTTGTCGCAGCCAGTCCGCATCAAAAGCGCGATCGGCCAACAAGGAGCCGCCAGTCAGAGGCTTGATCAAGGCTGAGACCTCGCGCAAATCGTGGGCCTGACCGGGCATCAAGCGGAAATCGATCAGGTTTCCAAGCGCGTCAGTCAAGGCCAAAACCTTCGTCGTAATGCCTCCGCGCGAACGGCCTATAGCCTGGCTTTGAGTCCCCCTTTTGCGCCCTGTCCCGAGCGGTGGACTTTGACGATGGTGCCATCAACCATGGCGTACTCGAGGTCGGCGTCTGCGGCTAACGCTTTGAACATATTATAGAACGCATCTGCACTGACCCATCTGCGGAACCGTTTGAATACACTGTTCCACTTGCCGAATTCATCCGGCAACTCGCGCCACTGTGCGCCGGTGCGGACGATCCATAGAACCGCTTCCATAAACAGTCGGGGGTCACGCCCGGTTTGTCCCGGATCGGATGACTTCCCGAGACAATACGGCTCGATTGTTGCCCACTGGGCATCGGTCAAAACTCGTCGGGTCAAGGCTGCTCTCCTCTGTTTGCAACCTTGAATCAGAAGTCAGGTGATTTGGGAAGCCTGAACGTCAACGGTCCCTAGTCTTGAAATATTTGAAGGGTGCGTTTTGGATCATCCGCCAAAATTGCGCGGATCATCAGCAAGTCGTCAAGCTCCTCTGACAGGACCATCTCACCTTTTGGTCGTCCCGATAGGATTGCGATGTCCTGCGCCTGAATCCGGTACCAGAATTACGGTCTTTCACTTCAGGCCTTCAATTTTCAAACCCGAAATCATACCCTCCTAAATAATCTGCGAACGGAGTACTTCGCGCTGATCTGCGCCTTCGCAAATCGGGCCATAATCCCCAGGTTCGCGATGCAACGAAAAGTTAAAGACATTTTCGCGCAATTCGCGGCACCTTTCCAGGTCGATTTCGGCCACGGCGATTTCGTCACCCACGCCTTGGGTCCGTGCAATGATCTCTCCAGTTGGCGCGATGATAGCACTACCACCGATCAAATCACATCCCTCTTCGCGCCCTGCTTTGGCCGTACCAATCACCCAACACCCGTTGGCATAAGCCCCCGCTTGCATGCTTAGGTGATTATGAAAATCTTGCAGATGGTCATGTTCAGGGGCCTGCGGGTAGTGCACGGGCGTGTTATATCCAAGCATGACCAATTCCGCCCCCCGTAGGCCAAGAACGCGGAATGTCTCAGGCCAGCGACGATCATTGCACAGGCACATGCCCATCTTCGCACCCATCGCATCGTAGACAGGAAACCCAAGATCGCCATGTTCAAAATACCGTTTTTCAAGATGCTGAAAGGGGCGCCATTCTTCGGGATTGAAGTGGCCCGGAAGGTGAATTTTGCGATATTTACCAACGATTTGCCCAGTTTGGTCCACAATGATCGATGTGTTAAATCTTCGTTTTTCATCCCCATCTTGGACCAATTCCGCATAGCCCAAATAAAAGCCAACCCCAAGCCTACGGGCCGCGTCAAAAAGCGGTGCCGTGTCTGGGCCGGGCATTTCGGTTTCAAAAAATTGATCCAGTTCAGCGTCGTCTTCTATGTACCATCGAGGAAAAAAAGTGGTCAAAGCCAGCTCTGGAAACACCACCAATTCCGCCCCGCGTTGATGTGCTTTTTCCAACAGATCTATAAGACGTTTCACGACGTCGGCGCGTGGCTCATTCCGTGCGATTGGTCCCAATTGGGCGGTGGCAGCGACAAGTGTGCGGTTCATGCGATATGTCCTTTTGATTGCACCACACCGGCACGCGTCAGCGCCACCTCAGCAAGAAGGCGTACGCCATTGGCAAGATCTTGCGGCGCGGTGAATTCATGAATGTTGTGACTAAGACCATCTTTTGATGGCACGAATATCATTGCAGAGGGGCAATTGGGCGCGAACATCTGTGCATCATGCCCAGCCCCTGAAGGCATCCTTCGATGGCTAAAACCAAGTTTCTCAGCACTTTTTTCGATCAGGTCGACCAATTGCACATCAAAGACAACCGGTTCAAATCGAGCAAGTGTGCGTTGGCTCAACGTGCAGCCTTCGGCGGCACAATACGCACGAGCAACGGCTTGAAGGCGCGTTTCCGCAACTTGCAAATTGGCCTCATCTGTGTTGCGCAAATCGACCGTCAAAGTCGCCTTTTCAGGCACAACATTGACAAGGTCCGGGGTAAATTCCATTCGCCCAACTGTGGCCACCTGAGGTGGGCCTAAATCTTGCGCAATCGCACGCGCTTCCATCGCAATACCTGCGGCCACGACACCCGCATCATGACGCAGTGCCATCGGCGTGGTGCCTGCATGGGCCGATTGACCTTCAATCGAGAATTCAGTCCAAGAAATGCCCTGTACACCGGTGACAACCCCAATTTGCAGGTTTTCAGCTTCCAAAACAGGCCCCTGTTCGATGTGCAATTCTAAAAAAGCAGACGGGGCCAAGGCGCCCACAGGAGCATTCCCTTGGGCACCGATGGTGCCCAACGCCTCTTGGACGCTGACACCATCAATGCCGACAGAGCACAGCATATCTTCAAGATCCAAAGCACCTTGGCACGTGCCGGAGCCCATCATATCCGGCGCAAAACGCGCGCCTTCTTCATTGGTGAAAAAGGCCACCGCAAGCGGATGTTCCGTTTCAATGCCCGCCTCAATGAGGCTTTCAATCACTTCAAAACCGCCCAGAACACCAAGATTCCCATCATAAAGCCCACCCGTTGCAACCGTGTCGATATGAGACCCCATAACCACGGGTGCCTTATTTTCACGCCCTTCACGAATGGCCCATGTATTCCCGATCACATCAGTATGTATGCTCAGGCCCGCATCGCGAAACCAACCACACACCAGCTCGCGCCCTTTTGCATCCTCAACGCTCAGGGCCAATCGTTTGCAGCCGCCGCCTGGTAGGGCTCCGATCTGTCCCAAATCTTGAATACGGGACAAAAGACGGTCGGTATTTATAGCTAAACTCATGCGCCGGCTCTGACCTGATCTGCGGTTTTTCCAACCAGTTTCTGATAAAGCTCAGGGTCTGTGTCTGCCTCTGTGCCAAAGACGAGAACACGTGATGTCGCGTCTAAGCCAAGCGCCTCACGCGCAGTGCTATGGCCTGCTGCGGCCAGAAAAGCCGCCACGCCGGCCACAGCGGATTCCCCCGCAACAATCGGTGCATCCGCCCCCTGCGGAAAGGCCAATCGGCGCATCAAATCGGTCGCATCGTCATCCGCGACAGAAACAACAGCAAAGCAAAGCGGTTTCAGAACATCCCAAGCCAGCAAAGATATCTCGCCACAGGCCAAACCGGCCATCAGCGTGTCAAGATCACCTTCAACATGCGTCGGTGTGCCTGCACGGATCGTTTCAAGCCAACAGGCGCTGTTTTCCGGGTCGGCAAGGATAATACGTGGTGCGAAATCTGCGCCATACCGCCGCCGCATCTGAGCGGCAACAGCCGCGGCCACACCCCCAACGCCCGTTTGCACGAAAACATGGGTTGGCGGCTGCTCCAGCTGATCCGCCGCTTCCGCAGCCATCACTTCATAACCTTGCATCACATCTTTTGGGATCTCTGTGTAGCCGGGGTAGGACGTGTCAGAGACGACAAACCATCCCTTTTCTCGCGCGGTTTGATCCGCTTCGCGCACACTGTCATCATAATTCCCTGCACATCGAACAACCCGCGCACCAAATGCTTCAATGGCCGTTTTGCGCCCTTGTGACACTGTTGCATGAATAAATATTTCGCATTGGCAGCCAAAGATCTGTGCGCCCCATGCCACGGAACGCCCGTGATTGCCATCTGTCGCACAACACACCGTCATCGTGGACACGACATCGTCATGGACGCGGCCCAAGATCTCTTGAATTGTTGGTTCTTCGATCCCTTTTCGGATTGAAATTTCGCGCATCAAAAGTCGCAAAACAGCATAGGCACCGCCGAGCGCTTTGAAACTGCCAAGGCCAAATCGCCCGCCCTCATCTTTGTAATAAACTGCGCTCACCTGCGCCTGTGCAGCAGGCTCAGACAAACGATGCAATGGCGTGGGCGCATAGTCGGGCCAATCCGTAATCGTCGCGCGTGCCATTTCAAAAGCCGTGTCATTTAAGACTTCTTTTTGCACCGCATCATAGGGCGCATTCGGTGAAAAATGGGCATTAAAGACAAGTTCAGTCACAGCCTTTTGGCCAAGGCTATTGGTGTATTTTATTGTGTTTTGCATAGTGTTTTTGCCCATTAGGTTTTGCGCCCAGATCGGCGGCGGATGCTTTCTGCCAGCACGACAAGCGCGATGTTTCCCAACACGATCAACACGGCGAGCGCATTGAGGCTGGGAGAGATGTTAAAGCGAAAATCTGAGGCCACGAGCACCGACAAAGGCTGTTCACGACCAGAAAGAAAGGCCGTCAGCACATATTCAGACGACGAAAGCACAAAGGATATGACCCAAGAGGCCAAGATCCCATTGCTCATCAATGGCAGAACGACCCGCCGAAAGCTGGACCATCGGGAGGCACCGAGATCAGCCGCAGCTTCTATCAAGCGTCGATCAATCCGGATCAGGACCGACGCGATGATCAGAGTGGCAAAGGGCAAGATGAGAATAGATTGTCCCGCAATCACAGTCCAAAGAGACCGATCAATGCCCATTTCTTTCAAAAAAATCAGCTGCGACACAGCAAGGATCAGCCGCGGTACAATGAAAGGCAAAAGCAGAACCACCACAAACACCCCACGCCCGCGCATCGGATAAAGTGTGAGCGCCAGGGCTGCGATCGCTCCGAAAAATGTGGTGAAAATCGCAACTGGGAAGGCCACCCAAAGCGTGGTGACAAACCCTGCCCCCAACCGAGCATCGGCAAGGATGGCCTGATACCATTGTGTGGTAAACCCGCGCAAAGGAAAGGCCATGACATCAGATGCATTCAATGAAAACAGCAGGATCATAGCAATCGGCAGATACATAAACCCGAAAACACCCCAGACCCAAAACGTAGCAATCCGCGACATTACGTGCCCTCCGAAATGAATGAAGAACGTCGGATCGCCAGTGCACCTACGCCAAAACAGAGCATCAAAATGGCCAACATTGTCCAAGCGATGGCCGAGCCAAGCGGCCAATCAAACGCAGTCCCGAACAGATCGTTGACGGCTGAAATAATGGTAATTCCCGACGCGCCACCTAACAATTGTGGGGTCAAATAATCGCCTGCCACCATGACAAAAACCATAAGCCCCCCTGCGATAAGGCCGGGCAAAGTCAGGGGTAAAGTCACACGCCGGAACCGGTCCACGGCTGGCGCACCAAGATCGGCAGCGGCCTCAGTCCAAGCGTCATCCAAGCTTTCAAAAGCCAGCCAAAGCCCTATGACCATAAACGGCAAATAATTGTATGTTAACGCAATATGGGTGGCCAATGGGCTGAAAAGCAGCCCTCCGAAGGGCGTATCCGTCACCCCTAACCACATCAAACTTCGGTTCACAGCCCCCTCTGCCCCCAACAACACACGCCACGCAAAAATTCGCACCAAATCGCCCGAATACAGCGGCACCAAAAGCAGGGTTAAGAACGTGGATTTCGCCGCCACAACACGTTTGGCAATGAACCACGCGACAGGATATCCAATGATGGCTGTGATCCCAACCACCAGCAAAGCTGATCCAAAAGCGCGTGCAATCAGGCCTCTATAGGTCTCAGATCCTGCGACTTTGGCGTAATTGGCAAAGGTCGGTTCATGCAAAATGGTCACGAAATCGACCTGAAAGAAGCTATAAACAAACAAGATCAACAAGGGCGCAAGACACAGAGCGGTCAATGCCGCAACCACTGGCAAAGCAAGCCAATTTCCGATCTTGTCTACGGGTTGGGACATCAAAGATCCCCCCGACTTGCAGCTGCCACCCAAGCACGGTCTGGATCAAAATGAACATGGACCAAGGCCCCTTGTGCAGGGGGATTTACACCCACAACAACTTGCATCACCTGGTCCGCAGCCTCGCATTCGATGATCCAATCAGACCCTCGGAAAACACAGCTTTTGACATGGGCTGCAATGCCTGCTTTGGCCAAAGTCAGCTGTTCGGGCCGCAGGCAAAGCGCGGCAGGCGCACCTGTGGACAATGTTGATACACCTGGCACAAGATGACGTCCTATCGGCGTATCAATCACGACTTTATCGCCCTCCCGTTCGACAACTTCGCCAAAAACACATGTTGCGCCACCAATGAAATCAGCGACATAGGCCGTCGAAGGACAGGCGTAAATTTCTTCTGGCCGGCCTTGCTGCTCTATCCTGCCGTCGTGCATGACGATGATCCAGTCAGACAGGGCAAAAGCCTCTTCCTGATCATGAGTGACGTGCAAAAAGGTCATTCCAAGGCGGCGTTGCAACTCTTTCAATTCGATTTGCATGTCTTTGCGCATACGCCGATCAAGGGCCGAAAGAGGTTCGTCCAACAACAGCAATCGCGGGGCATTGACGATGGCCCGAGCCAACGCAACACGTTGTTGTTGCCCGCCCGAAAGTTGGCGCGGCCGACGATCTGCGAGGGCGTCCATTCGAACCGTCTTTAACGCGTCTAACGCACGTTTCGAGATCTCAGATTTTGGTACATTTTGATAACTCAATCCAAACGCAACATTTTCAGCCACTGAGAGATGTGGAAACAATGCATAATTTTGAAAAACCGTATTTATCGGCCGTTTTGCAGCGGGAATGTGATCCATGCGAACATTATCAAGCACCAACGCACCAGAGGTGACATCTTCAAATCCACCGATCATCCGCAAGATCGATGTTTTCCCACATCCCGACGGCCCAAGAAGTGTGACATAGCTGTTTTCGGCCAGTGAAAAATCAACTCCAGAGACGGCCTCAACTTTACCATAGCTTTTAAACAGCCCTTTGGCTTCGAGAAGCGGCCGCCCTTGGCGGTCGCTCTCTTTTGTCTGCGTCGAATTGTGCAGTGCAGTCATATTAGCTGGCCTTAACTTCATTCCAGAGAGCAACCCATTCGTTGTAACGAGGCGGGTTCTTTTTCCAGACAAAATTATCCATGACGGACAGATCATTGATGAAGATTTTTTCTTGTTCTTCAGCACTTAGCATGTCGCGTGCCGCAGAGGTGGACTGCGCATATGGGCCACCGACAGCAAGCTTTTTGCCATATTCAGGTCCAAGCAGATAGTTCACCAATTCGAAGGTTGCATCAAGACGATCTCCAGTGACGCCTTTCGGAACGGCGATGGTGTCACACCAGCCGATCACGCCTTCTTTTGGTTTGGCCATCCCCATGTCGATGCCTTTGGCCCGCAGATCGTAATATGGCGGCACCCAAGAGAAGGCACAGACAACTTCACCCGTGGCGAAAAGATTGGTCAGATCCCCGATAGAATTCCAGTATGTCCGCAGCTTAGACTTCTGAATCATCAGAACTTTTTTCACTTCGGCCAACTGGGCATCGTCGAGATCAAACATCTCTTCTTCCGGAATGCCAAGATACATCGCAGCAATCATGATCCCTTCGAGAGCGTAGTCACGCATCGCGAGTTTGCCATCGTATTTGTCGCCTTCGAAAAAGACGGACCAATCCGGTTCTTCGTCCATCAAATCAGCCCGATAAACGATCGGGTTGATGCCCCAATAAAAGGGAATGCCATAAGTTTCGCCATCAACTTTTCCGAGAGGCGTCTTTTTGAAGGTGTCATAAAGCAACGCTGCGTTCGGCACTTTATCGAAGTCGATCGGCTGCAACAGATCAGAGGCTGTGTAGAATTCGACCTTGTCGAGACCGGGCGTGATAAGATCAACAGAGGAGGCACCACCCGCACGCAATTTGGCAAATTGTTCGTCATCGGTGCCGATAAACGTTTTCGTCAACGAGACGTCACTGGTCGATAGAAAAGGAGAAAGATAGTCATCTTTGGCAAGGTTTTCCCAAGTCATCCAAAGGATATCAGTGTCGGCGAACGCGCGCGAGGCAGGGAAAAGTGCCCCAAGCGCCACGCTGGCCATTGCGGTCTTAAAAAAGTTTCGACGATCCATGAGAGATTCCTTCTAGCTATTTGAACAAAGTAGAACAGGTTTGATCTTTTTGACTGTGGTCGAAAATGAATTTTCTTTCACTATAAGGGTATGAAAATACAAAACCATCAAGATGAACGCACAAAATATCACCAGCGCCACGACCTCTTTCCTATTTTTTAAGCGACAAACAATATAAATAGATCAAAATCGCAGCTATTTCGCACTGAAGTGACCAACAGACTTTGCTCAAAGGGCAGTTAGTGTCGCCAAATCTGACGCTTCCACGTACAGAGGAATTGGAACCAAGCAAGTGCATCCCACAGCAGAACCGCAGATGAGTAACGACACGCAGATGAACAAAGACACCACGCCTGACCCAAAATCCGCTTCCGCCTCTTTGTTGGGCAGATTGCACGAAGCCTATTCATCTCTGCCTGAAAGCGAACGTCGGGTTGCAGACACTATTTTAAACACGCCCTCAGAAATGCCAGTCTGGACCGCGTCAGAGTTAGCAAGCCATGCACAGGTATCTAACGCAACAGTCAGTCGCCTAATTCAAAGACTCGGATATCGCAGCTTTGAAGAAGCGCGCCAACACGCCCGCACATTACGTGAGACAGGTTCCCCGCTCTTCATGCAAGACGCAACAACAGCGACACGTGGCAAACAAGCACATATTGATTTGTTACAGACCGAAGTTGGCATCATCGAAGAAACCCTCTCACAGATAGATGATTCAGTGCTGAATGCTGCTGCTCGTGGCCTTGCAGAGGCACGAAAAATACGTCTTCTCGGCTATCGCAACAGCCGTTTTTTGTCAGATTATTTGACAGCACAACTCGCCCAATTGCGCCATAATGTGGCACCTATGGCGCTGGATGGCCAAACTTTGGCAGAAGGCATAGCTGAGCTTGGCCCGCAAGACGTTGCAGTGGTTGTTGGACTGCGTCGGCGTCCAGAGCAATTTAACGACATTGTTCGTCTTCTGTCTGATCGTGGCGTGAAAACCTTGCTTATTGCCGACAAAGATTTGCGTGAAGCACCTGCTTTTGCGGCCTGGACTTTCATGTGTGCGGTGGAAACGCCTTTGCCGCTTGATTCCTACGTGGGGGCGCTCACCTTATTTCGCATGTTGATCACTGAAACAGCCTCTGAAATAGGCGATGCAAGCGTGCTCTATTTAAACGAAGTCGAAGCCCTGCGCGAAGCTTTAAACGAATTGGAAACCGTGCCAGTCAAACATGTGATCTGATCAGAACGTCTAGAATTTCATGCATGCAGTTATCACATGTCAAACTTCGAAGTGCTGACGATATGAATGTTGAATGTCATTGAGATGTATTAGTTCTGACTTCATCTGACACCGCCCCCTTCTCAGCAAGCTGAAATGGG
>DQCL01000281.1 GCA_003533975.1 Octadecabacter sp.
ATCCGCAAGACGCCGATTGTCGTCAACGATGAGCGGTTTTTCTATGCCAACCGCTGCATCCTTCCTTACGTCAACGAAGGCGTGCGGATGCTGCAAGAAGGCGTCGCCCCTGCCCTGATCGAAAATGCCGCCAAACTGGTTGGTATGCCGCTTGGGCCGTTGCAGTTGACCGATGAAACCTCGATCGATCTGGGCGCTAAGATTGCCAAGGCGACGAAGGCCGCATTGGGCGATGCATATGACGACAGCGCAGACGAGCTGATCTTCTGGATGGAAGGCGAAGGCCGTTTGGGCCGCAAGTCCAACGCAGGCTTTTATGAGTATGACGACAAAGGCAAGCGCCAAGGGCTGTGGTCCGGTCTGGGTGAGCGCTACGCGGTCAAGGATGATCAACCCGCGCTGATCGACGTACAGCACCGTTTGTTGTTCTCACAGGTACTTGAGGCCGTGCGTGCCCTGGAAGAAGGCGTGTTGATGGACATTCGCGAAGGCGATGTCGGCGCGATCCTTGGATGGGGCTTTGCGCCTTGGTCCGGTGGTCCGTTCAGCTGGCTCGACATTCTTGGCGCGCCTTATGCCGCTGAACGCTGTGACCAACTGACAGCCGAATTTGGCGACCGTTTCGCCTGCCCCGCCTTGCTGCGGGAAATGGCAGACAAAGGCCAAAACTTTTACGGGCGCTTTGGCGCAGGCGTAGACAGCAAAGCGGCGTAAGCCACTTCAATTCAAAACAAGGGGCCGCATCCATTGGGTGCGGCCCTTTGTTCGTTTTGGGTCATGCCTTGAGAACAAGGCTATTTACAAAACTAGTTTTGTAGTTATATTGACAGCATGACTTTAAAATCTACAGCCTCATCCCTAGCCGCATTAGGCCATGAAACCCGATTGACGATTTTTCGCCTCCTGATCAAAGCAGGGGACGACGGGTTAATCGTTGGCGATATCGCCGAGCACCTTGGCGCGGCCCCATCGACCTTGGCCCATCACCTGAAGGCATTGGTCGACGCGGGCCTCGTTATTCAGGAACGCAAAGGTCGCCAGATCAGCAACCGCGTCGACTATGATGCCATGCGAGCGACACTCGACTTCTTAACCTCTGAATGCTGCGTCGGCGTAGCACTCAGCACCAAAAGCGCCGCATGAGCGCTTTTTCACCCGAATTATAACCATAAACCTAGGTATATCGCAATGTCAGACACATCCCTCCCCCCATCAAACCGGTTCATTGAACGCGTGCGCCATGCCGTGAAACATCAGCGGATTTGGATGGTCAGCGCCGCCATTCTACTCGGACTTTTGATCGTTATTCCCCCCCAAGGGGTCGCCAGTATTGGTTTCGTGGCACAGAACCTATTGAACGTCGCCCCCTTCTTACTGCTTTCAATCGGGATCGCCGCTTACGCGACTGCTACCGGGGCCGATGGGTTAATCGCGCGTGCGTTCACTGGATCGCCTGCCGTCATGATCTTAATCGCCGCGCTTGCGGGTGGGCTCTCTCCGTTTTGCTCGTGTGGTGTCATTCCGTTGATCGCTGCGCTGTTGGTGATGGGGGTTCCGCTTTCTGCGGTTATGGCGTTCTGGCTGGCATCACCTGTCATGGACCCATCAATGTTCGTGCTGACCACCGGAGTGTTAGGCTTTGAATTTGCCGTCGCGAAAACCTTGGCTGCGGTCGGCATTGGCATTGCAGGTGGCGCTGTTGTTCACTTCGTCGCACTTGCTGGGGGACTGACAGATCCGTTGCGCGAAAACGTCGGAAACGGCGGCTGCGGCGCGGCGAGTGTGCGAGAGGTCAAACCCGTCGTTTGGGCATTCTGGCACGATGCAGATAGGGTCACCAAATTCATCAACGAAGGCATCAAGACCACGCTGTTCCTCGCCAAGTGGCTCACCTTAGCATTCCTCCTTGAAAGCCTCATGGTCGTATGGTTGCCGGCGGATGTTGTTGCATCGACCTTGGGCGGCGCAGGTCTGGCCCCGATCGGAATTGCGACGCTGGTTGGCGTCCCGGCCTACCTGAACGGATACGCGGCCCTGCCGTTGGTGGGCGAACTAATGGGGCAAGGCATGGCCCCAGGAGCAGGCCTGGCGTTTCTCGTGGCGGGTGGGATTAGCTCTCTTCCGGCAGCGGTCGCTGTTTGGGCCTTGGTTAAACCACGTGTCTTTGCGCTCTATCTTGGAATTGCGCTGACGGGTTCATTCATAGTCGGGCTATTGTTTCAATTCTGGACAGCGCTTTAATCCAAATAAATGCGCCCCGCCCTTGTGACCAAGGACGGGGCCCGTACGGTCCGGTTTTTCTGGGGGAAAGCGCAGACCGACGGTCACAAACGAGGTCAGCCCCCATTTGCAACTCGTTCCGCTGACTTATGCAGCAGTGTGGTAAGCTGGTGTTGCCGAAGGAGCATGTGCGGCGTCTTCAAACATCAGGCAATCAACCAGGTTTTCCGCGAACTCCATGTTCAAAACTTCATAAGACGACGCCCCCATGTCACTTATCAGGTCAGCCTGAGCGCGGCACAGGAACAACGCGCCGATGTTGGCAAAAACGATCTCATCTTGTGCGAAGTGCAGCTGGATAACGTCAACACATTCAGCAGGGCGCACTTGCGTAATTCCACGAAACCCAACCAGTGCCGCACCGGGGGTAAGTGCGAACGGGTCACCGGTCATGTCTTCAGCCGCATCGCTTTCGATCATGACGGACTGGTGCGGCAGGATCATCATGTCTTCGCGGTTACCCAAAGCACCGGCGGGAACGAATAAAGGCCAGCTTGCGATATCCATTGTGTCAGCCATCAGCGCGTGGCGTGTAATGGCGATAACAGTCTGCAACCCACCATCAAATGTCAGAACCTGCTGGCCTTCGCGAATGGTTTCGATCTTGGCCCAACCCGCGTTTGTTGCGACCTTCGTGCCAGCAACCACTCCGGTTGTCCGCGCGTCCAGCTTTGGCTGTGTGGATTCAGTTTCAGCAGCGTCCCAAGTGGTGTTCTTCCAAGCAAACATTTTGACATCCCCATGTCTAATTTTTTTATTTTTGAACCGTCTCGGCAGCGAGGTGGTCCGTAGCAACAAAACCATATGGGGTGATTCTCAAGGCGCTCCTTGGCGCACAAAGGGGCAAGTTTGGGGCATTGATCAGGGGGCGATGGCAATAAATTGGTTAACCGTTGATTAACCATAAACTGGAAACAATACGTGGGGCGTTATGCAGGATCAAAGCTGTAACCATGCGTTTTTATATCGGTCGCACAAAGCTCCCCGAGCAACTCCGCATCTGATTCTGTGTAAAAGCCACGCCAGTCGCGCGCGCGCGCACTCTGGTTGGCGACAGGCACCTTGGGCGTGAACCCCAGATGCGCTGTGAGTGGGGCCATGTCTTCTGCGAGATGTTCCAACCTTATGTACAGGTCTGCATGGGTACGCCCGGCCCCGTCTTTCATGTAGCTTTCGAACGGGTTGTTGCGAAATGTGTTTCGGGTCAGCGGGTCATTCAGAAACCGTGAGAATCCTTTTGTCTTGGCAAGAACCACCGCCGGGTGATCGAAGTTTTGCGACTTTAACCAATGGTAGTAACTGACCATGCGGTCCCACGGGTTCCGCACGAGGGTGAAGGAGAACAGCGTTTCCATTTCGTCGCGTGTGATCAGCCCTTCGGCATCCGCCAGCGTGGAGTGTTTCCACAAACGGCCTGCCGTTTTCACACCCTTCAGCTTTCCGCGCCGCTTCACGGCCTTCGGCGTATCCCCGATCATAATATCATCAGCCTTAGCCCGATCTTCCAACGCCAGCGCCATCGCGGTGCCACCCGTTTTGGGAATGTGAACAAAGATATAGCCGCGCCCGCGAGAGATGATCATTTGGACGCCCTCAACGCGATGATGGAACCGGAGGCGATAATGCAGGCAACCCCTATAAGAGCGATCACCCCGAGAGTTTGCCCCCACATGATCCAGCCAAACACTGCAGCAAACACGATGAGAGAGTATTCGTTGATAGCCACGTAAGACGCTTCTCCCAGTTGATAGCCACGTGTCAGCAGGCCCACTCCGATAATGCTGCCGACAGCCTGTGCAAGTGTAACCCAAACCATTCTTGAATCCACGGGCACCCAACCACGGTGTAGCCAGCCGTCTACGCCAGTAGGGGCATCTAAAGGCCAAATGCTCAGGACTGTCAGCCCGATTAGTCCGTATACGCCAAGGACTGCGAAATAAGACAAAGTCATAACAAGCGTGCTTTCACCTTCGCACCAGTCACGTGTTCCAATCGCGCCAATTGCATAGAAAACCCCCGCAATTATGGGGACAAACGCCAACGCAGTTATGTTTCCGTCTTGTGGCCAAACAACCATAATCGCGCCGGCAAACCCGACCGCCACCGCGAGCCAGCGCCAGAAACCGATTGTCTGGCCCCGAAACAGTACTGACAAAATCAGGACAAATATCGGCGCTGTGAACAGCCCCGCAACCACAACTCCAATGGGCAAGAACGCGAGGCAGCCAAAATAGATGAGCAGCGCCGTCCCTGTGAAAAAGTTTCTGGCCAGTACATGCCACGGGCGCATAGCGAACAACGTCCCGAGCCCGATCAATGAGAGCGCCAGCAGCAAAGGAACTGTCGCAACGGACCGCGCAGCCTGAAACAACCATAGACTAGAGCGGTCAGAAATTAGCGGGATTAAATTATCGGCAACACCCAGAACGAACATGCCGCTCAGCGTGCAGATCATCGACAATTTTGGATCCGTGGTTTGCATGGGCGTACGTCCTTTGACGCACCTTCCCAATGGCGGCGGCCTAAGACCACCCCAAAAGCGACGCATTTGGGTATTTGACATTTGCAAAAACTGCTACACTCTGGTCTTTCGTGAATCTGGGAGGACGCGACATGGGTTGGATGCGAGACGAGACAGGGCTGGACAAGAATCCGGCGAATTATGTGCCCCTTACCCCGCTCAGCCATTTGGCACGCGCGGCGAAGGTTTTCGCACATCACGAGGCACTCGTTTATGGCGATTTCCGGCTGACCTATGCGCAATATCATGGGCGGGTTTCCCAGCTTGCGAGTGCGCTGCAAATGGCGGGCGTGAATCCGGGCGATGTCGTTGCCACGCTCCTGCCCAACATCCCCGCACAGGCCGAGGCCCATTTTGGCGTACCTGCCTGCGGTGCTGTTTTGAACACCATCAATATCAGGCTCGATGTCAACACAATCGCCTATATTTTCGATCACGGCGAAGCAAAGGTCGTGTTGTGTGACAGCCAGTTCCTGCCCGTCTGCATGCAAGCGATTGAGCTGATGGACGGCGAAGCGCCTCTGGTGGTTGAAGTGCCCGACACACAGGCTGGCGTGCCTGAAATTGGCGAGCAAATCGACTATGAGACATTCCTTAAAGCAGGGGATCCCAATTTTGAATGGATGATGCCCGAGGATGAATGGGAAAGCATTTCGCTGAACTATACGTCCGGCACCACGGGGCGGCCCAAGGGCGTCGTGTGTCACCACCGCGGCGCATATCTGATGACGTCCGGCACACCGATCACATGGCAGATGACGCTGCACCCGCGCTACCTTACGATTGTGCCGTTATTCCATTGTAACGGTTGGAACCACACATGGATGATTCCAAGCTTGGGTGGCACTGTGGTGTGCTGTCGCGATATTACGGCAGCGGCGATATATGATGCGATTGCCGATGAAGGTGTGACGCACTTTGGTGGCGCGCCGATCGTGCTGAACCTGCTCGTGAACGCCAAAGACACAGAGCGCCGCGACTTTGACCACACCGTTGAGGTCTTCACCGCAGGTGCGCCCCCCGCCCCTGCAACACTGGCTGCAATTGGCGATCTTGGGTTTAATGTGCAGCAAGTTTACGGTCTTACAGAAACCTATGGCCACGTTACCGAATGTCTCTGGAATGAAGACTGGGATGCGCTTTCAGCGGATGAGCAAGCGGTGATCAAAGCACGCCAAGGCGTAGCGTTCCCGCACATGGAAGACATCACCGTCATGTCTGACGACATGCAACAAGTCCCGATGGATGGCGCGACGCAGGGCGAAATAGTGATCCGCGGCAATTCGGTCATGAAAGGCTATCTGAAAAACCCAAAAGCCACAGCCAAGGCATTCAGGGGCGGATATTTCCATTCAGAAGACATCGCCATTCAGCACCCTGATGGGGCAATGCAAATTGCGGACCGCGCCAAGGACATTATCATTTCTGGCGGCGAAAACATCTCAAGCGTCGAAGTCGAGGGCGCGTTGATGGGGCATCCAGATGTGATGCTGTGCGCAGTGGTGGCGATGCCCGATGACAAATGGGGCGAAGTGCCCTGTGCTTTTGTCGAACTAAAGGAAGGGCGCGACGAGGACGAAGCCGCGCTTATTGCGCTCACACGCGAACGACTGGCTGGGTTCAAATGCCCAAAGAAAGTGGTGTTCGGGGAATTGCCCAAGACATCGACCGGAAAAATCCAGAAATTCGAGTTACGTAAGACATTTGGATGAAAGCACTCTGGCTGATGGCCTGCGCACTTGCCTCGCCCGCAGCGGGGTTGGTGATCGCAGGCGATATCCTGCAAGAAACCTGCACGGGTCGGTTTGTGCTGCTTGACCCCAATGACGGTTTCACTGTCGGCAACGACAACTTCAATACCTGTCACCTTTACGCCTTTGACGAAGACCAGAACATCGTTCTACCCGAGCCTATTCGCGTGGATATCGGAGGGGTTGATGGTGTGATCGCGCAGGGCACCGAAGTCGCGAGCCATTATGTGTTCTTTGACAGCATCAACGACACGCAATTCGCCTATGTTGAATTTGATGCGCCGATCCTTGGCGTGGCCGCTTATCAAGACACGATGGGGGCCACGGATTTTCTCGCCAACACCCGTGTCACCTACATAGGCGAGCGTCTACGCGGCCTAGAAGAAAACGATGACGTCTGGATTGATCCTGAACGCCCCGAACGTCTTTACGTGCTTTGGGCGGGCTCATCGCCGGGGGATTACATTCGCGTCTTTACTGCCCGTTCTGTGGGTGCCGCCCTAATGTAAAACGGCGCCCCGGGTTTCTCAGGGGCGCCGTTTCTTTTCTCAAACGATCCGCTTATTCAGCGGGTGTTGCCGCAGCAGAAGACCCTGCTTTCTCGCGGCGGCTGTCGTTCCACATAGCTTTGATCAGCGAGATCACCATCAAGACCATAACGATCGTGAAGGGCAACGCGCCGATGATCATCGCATCCTGAAGGGCATCGAACGGATTACCTGTGGTGCTAAGACCACCCGCAACCAGCAGCGAGCCAATGACCAACGTCAGGATCACGCCCCAAATGATGCGGTGCTTGATGCCTGTTTCCTGTTCACCACCGGACATGATCGTGTTCATGACCAAAATGCCAGAGTCAGCGGACGTCACGAGGAACGTCATGATCAGAACCACACACATCACAGTGATCATTTGCAGGAAACCGCCTTCGATCATGTAGCTGAGTGTGACGAACAGCTTGTTGGTGTTGGACGCGCCGATAATTGCGCCTTCTGCTTGACCCGCAAGTTCCAGATCAATCGCTGTACCGCCAAGGATCGTCATCCATGCAAAACACACCAAAGACGGTGCAATCACACAGCCAAGGATGAATTCACGAACTGTACGACCGCGCGAGATACGCGCAAGGAACAGACCTACGAACGGTGAGAACGCGATCCACCAAGCCCAGTAGAACGTGGTCCAACCGGACTGCCAACCGAACTGACGACCTTGGTTACCCGCTTCATAAACAGCCGCCAGTGTTTCAGGTGGGAGCGCAGCTGCGTCGCCCTCAAGGCCAGCCACGAAGCTATCATAAGACCCCCAAGCACCTTGAGCAGCGCCCAAAGAGTCCGCCAATGGTGCCGCGTCAGCCGGAAGAGCTGCTGCGAAGGCTTGCGCAGACTGCGGGCCGTATGCGCCAAAGGACAGGCTGAAGAAGTGGATGATATAGTCCACAAGGGCCGTGCCGTAGGTTGTCATGGCAAACATGAACGAACCAAAGATCACAAAGGTCAAAAGCAGGACGACCGACAGAACCAAGTTCAGGTTGGACAGGTACTTAATACCGCGACCAACACCGGACACAGCCGACAGGATCGACAGGAACATAATCAGCACAAGACCAGTCAACAGACCAACCGTTGACGGTGCCGGAGGCGCATCGCCCTCTGTTGCACTCATCAGCCATTCCATACCGGTTACAGCATACACGCCGTCAACGAATTGGCTGACACCGAACCCGATGGTTACGGACACACCAAGGATCGTCGCGACAACACCCAGCACGTCAACAACGTGCCCGATTGGACCGTTTGCTGCTTTGCCCAAGATAGGCGTCAGCGCGGAACGGATCGTCAGCGGCATGTCACGTGTATAGGCGTAGTATGCCAGCGACAGACCTGTGACCACGTAGATCGCCCAAGCGTGCAGACCATAGTGCAGGAACGTGTAACGGTAGCCGCTTAGAACAGCCTCCGCGGAGTTTCCGGCAACTGCGCCGGACACGGTTTCAGGGTTAGAGCCCCAAAGACCAAGCGGTTCAGCAGTCGCAAAGACCATCAGGCCCACACCCAGACCAGCACCGAACATCATGGAGAACCATGAGAAGTTCGAAAATTCTGGCGCTTCATCCGCACGGCCCAGCTTTTTCTTACCAATTGGCAGGATTGCCAAAATGATCAGGAAAAACGCAAACGCGCCTACGGAAATAATATAAAAGCTGTTAAACACGCCCAGCAACGACCAGTTCCAGCCATCGAGCGTGCTGCCCGCAGATACTGGCCAAATCAACGCCCACAACACCAACGCGACCATGAGGCCTTTTGAAATCAAAGCAATTGGAAGACTGTAGCCTTCATAGAATCCGCCACCCTGTTTTGGGATTTCCAGATCCGTAAATGGTTCCTTGAGTGCCATTTGTCCCTCTCCTTTCGAAACGCCTAGCGTTTCATATGTTTTTTTATCGCCGCGGTTCCTCGACGCGTGCTGGTGAAGCCTAACACTCAATTTTACATTTCGGGAACAGTTTGCGTCACCTGAGCGTCGATTAACGTCTGTCAAAACGCAAAAATTGCCGCTAAAATAGGTAAAACAGGAGGCAGAGCAGCCCCAAATGACAGCTTTGACGGAATTCGATCGATTGGAAAGCGGCGGCCTTTGGCGGGCATCGCCGGATGAGCAACGCCGTGAGGTAACCGTTTCTTTCGGCAATGCTACGCTCATCCTCTCAGACAAAGCGGACCGCCCGTTAACCCACTGGTCCCTCCCAGCTGTGGAACGTCTGAACGTGGGAGAGCGCCCTGCTCTATTCTCACCTGGCTCGGACGCCACTGAAACGCTCGAAATCAGTGACGACATGATGATCGACGCGATGGAGAAGGTCCGCAAAACTGTGAAACGGCGCCGCAGCAGACCCGGGCGTTTGCGCAATATCGGACTGATTTCAGGATTGGGTGCGCTTGTTGTGGGGGCCGTCGTCTGGCTTCCGGATGCATTGATCCGTGAAGCACAGTCCGTTGTTCCAGCTGTACAGCGCGCAGAAATTGGCGCCACGTTGCTGGGCCATATTCAGCGAATTACCGGACAGACCTGCCGTAGCCCGCTTGGGACAGCGGCATTGGAAAAACTACACGCACGGGCATTGGGACCGGATGCAGGTGGACAAGTATTTGTCGTCCCATCGGGCCCCGACACCGCCATCTATTTACCCGGTGGCTTGATCGTGATGAACCGCGACCTCATTGAGGACACAGAAGACCCCGCCGTCGTAGGTGGCCACATCATCGCAGCTGCCGCGCAATTACGCGCCCGTGACCCATTAGAAGCGCTGCTAAAGGAATCCGGTATCGGCACGACCTTCACCCTGCTGACCCAAGGCGAGATCGCGCCGGATACGCTTCGCAGCTACGCCGAAACACTGTTCGCAAGTCCGCCCGAACGTGCTGGCGATGATATCCTGCTTGAGATGTTCGCCGATGCGCAGCTGCCCAGCACACCATACGCCTACGCCGTTGATGTGACTGGTGAATCCACGCTAGGATTGATCGAAGCAGACCCCATGCAAAGCGCCGGAGCGCCCGTGCTGTTGAGTGACGCCGAGTGGATCAGCCTTCAGGGTATTTGCGGCTAACCCCCATTAAAAAAGAAGAAGCCCTGCGTCTTCATGCAAGGCCCCTCCTCGGGAGAACAGTTTAATCTCGGTATTAGCGGCGCGTGAAAGCCCCTGAGTAACCCGCACCACGCGCGGTTCCCAATGCGCTTTGCAATTGGCTGTCATTGCCGAACGGCCCTGCCAATACGATGCGCATTTCGTGGCCATTCTGGTTGAATACACCAACCCGCATAGGCAAGCCGCGTGAACGCAAGGACTGCGCGATAGACTGTGCCTGATTGCGGGTCTCATACGTTCCGACCTGCACATAACGGTGGCCACTGATCAGTTCACGGCGCTGTGGCTGCGGTGCGGACGCACGGGTTGTAACGCGTGGTTGCTCAACAGCCTGCGGGGCACGAGGGGCCGTCGCATATTGAACGCGGTTAGACGATGGGCTTTGTGTATATGATCCAGCCGGAATACCGCGCTGGGTGTTCAAGCGGCCATCACTCCAAACGCGATCAAAACCATTCGGAACTGTTGGCGCAGCAAGCGCGTAGCTGTTCGTCGGGTTGGAATACGGCGGCGGATCCTGATTAAGGAGACTTCCAACGAAACCCTGTGTGGAAATTGAAGTGCGCGAACGCGAAACGATGTCTTGGCCAGTCGAGACACCTGAAGGCCCCACTGCGAAACGCGTGTTAGCATTTGGCGTGAAGGTTGATCCAGGCGCACTATCAAGCGGGTTGGAATACGGGGCGCGGTTCAGCTGGGCCGTAATTTGCGCAGGCCTAGGGTCGAACGTTGAGCCAGGCGCATAATCAAGCGGGTTAGAGTAAGGGCGCTGCGGCAACGCAAGATCAGCTTGCAAACGTCCAAATGCACTTTGCGTTGTCGGCGCTGCAGGCTGGCCACACTGGATGGGAAGACCTGTGCGCGCACTGATATACTGGCGACCTGACGCATTCATATCGGCACAAGCCTGAGCGCGGTTCAAACGAGACGGCCCGGCGGCAGGGGCTTGTGGGACTGGACGGGGTGCAGCGGCGGCGATTTGTGGCGCTGGGGCATTTCCGCAGTCGATCGGCTGACCAGTGCGTTGACTAATGAGGCTTGGCTGAACACCGGTCAGTCCGGCACAGGCCTGCGCGCGCGTAATCGTACGGGGCTGCGTGGACGGCGCCGTGATCACACGTGGTGATGGCAGTGCCGATGCTGGGGCGACAGTTGCGGGCTGTCCAATTTGCGGGGTGATCGTTGCCGGACGCGCCACGCGCTGTGCGGGGGCCGAGGCGATAACAGGCGGT
>DQCL01000344.1:0-4044 GCA_003533975.1 Octadecabacter sp.
GGAGCGCCCAGCAAACCTGCGCCGTGCCAATGCACGGGCGACAGGGATTGCTAACGCGACGCTTATCAAAGCCGACAGAAACGCCTGCCAAAGGGTGAACCGGACTGCTGCCCAATCAGCGGGCGAAAATGCGCCCCAGCTTTCAGCCCGGAATGCCACGCCAACCAATGTGCCTAGCGTTAGTGCTAGGACGATTGCAGCCGTTAGTATTCCGGGCCAAGCTCGCTTCATTTGGCAAGCGCTGTCAGCCATTCTTGCAGTGCTTCGTCCCGGATAGCTGCGGCTTTGGATGCCTCTGCGATCAGGGCCAATTTCGGGGATATTAGTGTCTCAAATCCCTTTGGTAGACCCTGATTTGGCGTCACGACCGGATACATCCAGTTGGTTGTCGGGATCACCCCCTGAAACGCCTCTGACAGCATGAATTCAAGGAACTCATCCGCCAGTTCCGGCTGATCCGCTGTTGCGAGCTTAGCGGCAACTTCGATCTGCATATAGTGGCCGTCTGTGAACGCAGCAGCGGCCTTGGTGTCATCGCTTTCGGCAATCAGGTGGTAGGCGGGCGAGGTTGTGTAGGACAAAACCATATCGGCCTCGCCCTCTAGGAACATGCCATATGCTTCTGACCAGCCTTTGGTTACGGTGACGATATTGTCGGAAAGGTCCGCCCAAACATTGCCCGCTTGTTCGCCCATAGCGGCTTTGACCCACATAAGAAGGCCCAATCCCGGCGTCGAAGATCGCGGGTCCTGAATGATGATTTTTAGGTCGCTGGCGGCAAGTGATTCGAACGAATTCGGAATGTTAGACACTGTTTTGGTGTCGTAGACGAATGCAAAATACCCCCAGTCATAGGGCAAGAATACCGGGTCATTCCATGCGACGGGCAGGTCATACCGCTGCGCTGCGCGTCCGTGTTCAGCAAACAACCCAGTAGCCTTGGCGGCCTCTGTCAGGTTGGTGTCCAATCCCAGAACGATGTCGGCGTCGGTGCGCGCACCCTCTAGCCGCACACGCGCCAAAAGTGCCGCGCCGTCCCCGGCGCCGACAAATTTCAGCTCACAGTCGCAGGTTTCCTCAAAGGCGGATTTAACCGCCGGGCCGGGCCCCCAGTCAGAGATAAAGCTGTCATAGGTGTAAACAGTCAAAACAGGACGATCCTGCGCAACGGCGCTTGTTGCCAGTGCCAGAAGTCCCGCAGCGATAATCGGATAGTTCATTTTAATTCTCCAAAGGCGGGCGGGATTCGGGTGGAGGATATTCTCGACCTTCCCTCCGCCGGTATTAGCCGGTTCAGGTTCTACGGGTTCACATATGCATCTCAGCCGGTCAGGCACCCCGAGGTGGGGTTGTATCTATGCCCCAATCCCCACCCCGGCAAGGCAAAACCCCTTGAGCCAGCGCAAGCGCCCGGCTAGACCGCTTGTTCAAAGGAGCCTCGTGATGAGCATCAACAGTTTTGGCCATCTATTTCGTGTGACGACCTGGGGCGAAAGCCATGGGCCAGCACTTGGTGCGACCGTTGACGGGTGTCCGCCGGGTGTTCCGCTTGCGGCAGCACAGCTTCAACACTGGCTTGATCTGCGCAAACCCGGGCAAAACAAATACACCACACAGCGCCGCGAGGCGGATGAGGTTGAAATATTGTCGGGTGTTTTTGAAGGCAAGACCACCGGCACACCGATCCAGTTGATGATCCGAAATACGGACCAGCGTTCAAAGGATTATGGCGACATTGCCGACAAGTTCCGCCCCGGCCACGCGGACATAACCTATTGGCAGAAATACGGTATTCGCGATTATCGCGGCGGCGGTCGCAGTTCGGCGCGTGAAACCGCGGCGCGGGTTGCTGCTGGTGGTATTGCGCGTGAGGCGATCAAGGCGCTCGCGCCGGGGCTGCAGATCAAAGGCTATATGGTTCAGATGGGGCCGCATCAGATAGATCGGGACCGGGTCGATATGGATCAGGTTGACCAGAACCCATTCTGGACCCCGGACGCAACAGCCGCCCAAGACTGGGCGACATATCTGGATGAAATGCGCAAGTCTGGAAGCTCGGTCGGCGCAGTGATCGAGGTCGTCGCCAAGGGCGCGCCGGCGGGCCTTGGAGCACCAGTTTATGCCAAGTTAGACACTGATTTGGCGGCAGCGATGATGTCTATCAATGCGGTGAAGGGTGTGGAAATCGGTGACGGGATGGCCGCCGCAATGCTAACCGGCGAAGCCAATGCAGATGAAATTTCGATGGATGATGATGGCAAACCGCACTTTAATTCGAACCACGCGGGCGGCATTTTGGGCGGCATTTCCACCGGGCAGGACATCGTCGTGCGCTTCGCCGTTAAGCCAACGTCCTCGATCCTGAAGCCGCGCAAGACGATCACAAAATCCGGGACTGATGCTGAGATTGTCACAAAGGGCAGGCACGATCCCTGCGTGGGCATTCGCGCGGTGCCTGTGGGCGAGGCGATGATGGCTTGCGTAATCCTTGACCATCTGCTGTTGCACAGGGGTCAGGTTGGGGGCAACCGCGGCAAAATTGGCTAGATTTCAGGTCAGGATGTCGTCGCCTGCAGTGCCAAGTCCATCAGTGTCTTGATTTGTTTACGCGATGTGCCAGCAACGATCCTGCCCAGTTCCGAATTGCACTTTAAGGCAACCAGAGTTGATCGGCGGGGGATGTTCAGGTCTCGGGCCAGTTTGGCGTCTTTATAGGTATCCCAGTCCACATTAATGAATGTGATCGCCGCCTCATAAGCTGGGTTCTTGGCCTTTAATGCGTTGATGACACGCTCTTGTGTGGCACAGGTAGAGCACCACGTTGCGGTGAAATCAAGAAACACGGTCTTGCCGGCAGCCAGTTCGGTTTTCACTAATCCGGGGGTGTAGTCCCGTGCGGTTGCAAAGGCTGACGCGGGAAGTGCAGCGAATGCTGCGCTGGTGAAAAGAAAATTGCGGCGTTTCATCGGATACTCCTTTATTCAAATCGAAACGGATAGATCAATAAGCCAGGTCGGCAGGTTGTTTATCAGCCATACTTCGGCATATCGGGGCAGGTGGAGCAGAATACCGATCCCAACCAGCACAAAAACACCGCCCATCAGGGGCCGTGATTTTTTGGCCACGGCGGTCATCCATTCACGGCGACGAATAATGACCGAGCGTGTGCCATAGCCCAGTGCCAGAATGATCGTGGATACGCCAAAGGCGAAAAACAGCATGATGGCTGCGGCAAAGATCAGGCTTTCGCCCTGACTGGCCAGACCGATTGCGGCCCCAAGAGTGGGGCCGATACAGGGGCTCCAGACGGCACCCATAAGGATGCCAATCAAAAACTGTCCGCCAAGGCCAGATTGGTCGATGCTATCAATCGACGCATTTGCACTGGATGAAAATCCCGCCGTGGCGGTAGCAAACCCGGCCGACAGGCGCGGCACCAGCAGGACAAGACCAAAGACGATCATCAACACCGCGCCGGTCGTCACGATGGTATCTTCGTTTATGCCAAGGGTCCGGCCAAGGACCGTCAATAACATTCCCAAAATGACAAAAGAGGCGCTCATCCCGGCGGCAACAGCAATCGGGCCGTGCCGGTTGGTCTGCACCGAACTGGCCAGAATGATCGGCAGAATTGGCAAAACGCAGGGGTTAATCAGGGTCAGCAGCCCAGCGCCATATGCAAATAACAGTTCCATACCGGCAATTAGGACGTATCAGCAGATCATGTCACCCAAACTCGGGTTACAAGCGATCACATGCGCGTTAGCGAATGCTTTGTTTGGACAGTTGCACAGCCAGAATTCCAGCCATGATGATCACAATTCCGACCACATCAAGCAGGCCCATTTCTTCGCCCAGCAGAACGGCTGCAATAGCCACGCCCAAAAACGGGTTCAGGAAATGAAACGTAGCGGCCTTTACGGCGCCGATTTGACTGACCAGTTCAAACCAGACCCAGGTTGCCAGCAAGCCCGGAACCAAGGTGATATATGCAAAGACCCAGGCGAGTTTCCATGAAAAGTTCACTTCGTGGGTTTCCAAAAA
>DQCL01000344.1:4145-5306 GCA_003533975.1 Octadecabacter sp.
GCCACGGTCAGGGCAATGACCGCAATAAAGCACAGAATGACGCTGGGAATATCCACCCCCGCATTGATCCGCGCGCCCATGATCAGCGTCACACCCAAGGTGCCGGCCAACAATCCAACCACCGCAATTGGCTGCAACCGCTCGCGATAGAATACCCACCCGGCGAAGGCCACCATCAATGGCATCACCGACGCGATGATCGCCGCTACGGACGCGCCGACTTTTTGCATCGCGATGAAATTCAAACCCAGATAAAGCGCGTTCTGGCAAAGGCCAAATATTATGGTGCCGCGCCATTGTTCCCGGGTCAGATGCCAGGATTGCCCAAGCATCCGGGCCAGAACAACGCCAATGGTGCCGGACAGAAAAAACCGAAAGGCCAGTGAACCCAATGGCGGTGCCTCTGCGACAATCGTTCGGGCCGCCGAAAATGCCGAGGACCACATCAGGGCAAAGGCCAGTCCCATCAAAATAGCGCGCAGGTTCATTGCATCTCCAAAAGAAAAGGGCCGCCAGTTTGGCGACCCTTTCCTAAACTTCGCTCAGGTTCAAGCTTATCCGTTAACGCTGTCTTTAAGCGCTTTCGCGATAGTCATCTTAACAACCTTGTCAGCGTCTTTATGAATCTGCTCGCCGGTTGCCGGGTTGCGGACCATACGCTCTGGGCGTTCGCGGCACATAATTTTGCCAACACCAGGAAGCGTTACTGCACCACCGGCGGACACTTCGCGTGTGATTACCGCAATGATTGCATCCAGCGCCGTGCTGGCGGATTTTTTGTCACTATCCATCTCTTCAGCCAGAGTGGCGATGAGCTGGGTCTTTGTCAGTGGTTTTGCCATGTATATTCTCCTCATACGACCCCTTTGATGGGGGTTTGTGCGGAGAATCTAGCTGAATATAGGGGTAGGGCACAATGTTTTGTGGGCCCAACAAGCAGAAAAATGCACCTTTTCCGCTGATTTCTTGGCTAAATCACAAAAATGCGGTCTCTTCGAAGCTTCGCAGCTTGCGTGAGTGGATACGTTCAAGCGGCATTTCGCGCAGTTCTTCCATCGCTTGTATGCCAATCAGCAGGTGTTTGGAGACCTGAGTTTTGTAAAAATCACTTGCCATACCGGGCAGTTTCAGCTCGCCGTGCAAGGGTTTGTCGGACACGCA
>DQCL01000251.1:0-628 GCA_003533975.1 Octadecabacter sp.
GCGACCCAAAACCCGATTGAGCAAGAAGGCACCTACCCGCTGCCAGAAGCGCAACTTGACCGCTTCCTCGTGCAAATCAATGTCCCTTATCCGGACCGCGAAACCGAACGCGAAATCCTGATTGCCACCACAGGCGTGGCCGAAGATGAAGCCAGCGCTGTCTTCACCGCGGATGAACTTCTCGCCGCGCAAACTCTGCTGCGCCGCATGCCAGTTGGTGACGCGATTGTCGAAATGATCCTCGATCTCGTTCGCGCGTGCCGCCCGGATGATGAAGCCGCCCCTGATCTGGTCAAGGACGCTGTCAGCTGGGGGCCCGGCCCACGTGCTGCCCAAGCCCTGATGCTCACAGTTCGTGCCAATGCCCTGCTCGACGGGCGCCTCGTTCCGTCCGCTGATGATGTGCGTGCAATGGCTGCACCGGTGTTGACGCACCGCATGGCGCTGTCCTTTGCGGCACGCGCACGCGGCGAAAGCCTCGCCAACGTGATCGAACAAGTCGCAACCCAAGTCACAAGCATCACCAAAGCCGCATGAGCGATACCCCCCTCACCCTAAGGTCACGCGCCGAGGGCCTTGCCGCCCCCTTCCCGCCGTTGCTGGCAGAGGCTGAACACCTTGCTGCAAC
>DQCL01000251.1:689-6071 GCA_003533975.1 Octadecabacter sp.
GCACAAAACCACGACGAAATGCGCGCCATTGATTGGCGTCGCTCGGCGCGGTCAGACGCCCAGTTCGTGCAGGACAAAGAATGGCAAATCGCGCAATCTATCCTGCTTTGGGTCGACCAATCGGCATCAATGTCCTTCACGTCCCTCAAAGACGGAACCACCAAGGCAGACCGCGCACGCGCACTCACGCTGGCCACTGCCATTCTGCTACTACGCGGCGGTGAACGCGTCGGCCTCACCGGGGGCCTCCTTCCGCCACGACGTGGCGAAACCCAAATCAGCCAAATGGCAACACTGCTGTCCAAAGACCACAGCGAAGACTTCGGAACCCCAAACGCGGATGGCATGCTCCCCCATTCCCGCGCCCTGTTTGTCTCAGATTTCATGGGCGATCTCGCGGGTATTGAAGCCGCGATGCAAAAAGCCGCCGAACGCGATGTCCGCGGCGCTTTAATTCAAATTCTCGACCCGACCGAGGAAGCCTTTCCGTTTGATGGTCGCACCATATTTGAGAGCATGTCAGGCACCCTGCGCCACGAAACCCTCAAAGCCCGCGATCTTAAAACGCGCTATCTCGAACGCCTCGCAGAACGTAAAGACAGGCTCGCGCAACTCGCCCGCGCAACCGGATGGCAATTCCACACGCATCACACGGATGCCTCGGCAACCTCTGCCCTCTTATGGGCCTACACAGCACTCGAGCGCCGCGCATGAACTTTCAAGCCATCCCCTTCCCAGCTTGTCTTTGTCTCAAAAATATCCCGGGGAGTCCGCAGGACGGGGCAGCGCCCCAGCAACGGTGGACTAAAAAATGCTGAGTGTCGGACCCATCGCCTTTGCCACACCTTGGCTCCTTCTCGGCTTACTGATCCTACCGATCCTGTGGTTGTTGCTGCGTGCGGTTCCGCCCGCCCCGATCCGTCGCCGCTTTCCTGGTGTCGCACTGTTGTTGGGCCTCACCGATGACAGCACCCAAACAGATCGCACCCCTTGGTGGTTGCTCTTGCTACGCCTCCTCGCGGTCGCAGCCATCATCACGGCATTCGCAGGGCCTGTCCTCAACCCGGACGAAGAAATGCCGGGCAGTGGCCCACTGTTGATCTTGGTTGATGGCACATGGGCAGACGCACGCGACTGGCCGCGCCGCGTTGATCGTATTGAGGCCGCTCTATCCGAGGCTGCCCGTGACGGCAGGCCCGCAGCGCTCGTTGTCCTCACCAACCTCCCGCCAGAAGCACCGGTGTTCCAAGACGCGCAAGCCGTGAGGCAACGTATTGCGGCGCTCACGCCGCACCCTTTTGCACCCGACGCAGAAGCCATCTCCGCGTGGGCCGAAAGCCTGACCGGATCGTTCGATACATTCTGGATGTCTGACGGCCTCGCGCGCGACAGCCGTGAAACCCTGCTTACAGCGCTCGAAATCCACGGCACCGTCACTGCATTCGAATCCCCCCGCCCCGTCCTCGGATTGCGGGCCGCACAGGTCGTCGACGGAGACGTTTCGGTAACCGTTTTGCGCGCGGCAGGCGGCGTTGGCTCGCAAGCAAATGTCGCCGCGATTGGCCTTGATCCGGCGGGCATCGAACGTCAACTCGCGACCGCCCCCGCCAGTTTCGAAGCCGGTAGCACCGAAACAACGGCAACCTTCGATTTGCCACCCGAATTGCGCAACCGCGTGACCCGCTTTGAAATCCAAGGTGTACGATCTGCCGGTGCCGTCACCCTGACCGATGACGCATTGAAGCGTCGCGAAGTAGCGCTACTGGCTGGCGCAAGCGAACGCGAGGCCTTGGAACTTCTTTCCCCCCTTCACTACCTTGAACAGGCGCTCATCCCGACGGCCGACCTGATCGGCGGCACCCTTGCAGACGTGCTCCTTGCCAATCCAGATGTGATTATCCTCGCCGATGTCGCAACCCTCACGGCTATTGAGACCGACACAATGATCGAATGGGTCGAGAACGGTGGCTTGCTCGTGCGTTTCGCAGGCCCACGCCTTGCAGCAAGCGACATCAGCCGAGTTGACGAAGACCCGTTGATGCCCGTTCGTCTGCGCATCGGGGGCCGTTCAATTGGGGGTGCTATGTCATGGGGCGAACCCAAAGAGCTCGCACCGTTTCCTGATACCAGCCCGTTCTTTGGCCTGCCAATTCCGAACGATGTTTCAGTTACGGCACAAGTCATGGCGCAACCGGATCCGACATTGGCAAGCCGCGTTATCGCACAACTGGCAGACGGAACCCCGCTTGTGACGCGCAAGTCTACGGGTGAGGGGTCAATCGTGTTGTTCCACGTCACTGCCAATGCCGAATGGTCGACACTGCCGATTTCTGGCCTGTTCGTGCAAATGTTAGAACGACTTGCCGTTTCCACACGCCCCGCCGTACCAACGGCGGAAGATTTAACCGGAACCTCATGGATGCCCGAAGATGTGTTGGATGCTTTTGGTGACCTTGATCGCGCGGACACGCTTCCTGGTGTTGCAGGTGATGACCTCGCAACAGCGCACCCATCCGCCGACATGCTACCGGGCCTTTACGCCCGCGAAGGCCGCCGCATCGCGATGAATGCAATTGGTCGTGAAGACACACTTGTCGCGACAAGTTGGCCCGCGCGAATAGCCGTGGAAGGGCTTGAGGTGGTGCGCGAAACACTATTGAAAGGATGGGTTTTGGCAGCGGCACTGATCCTGCTCACCATTGATATTATTGCGTCCTTGGCGCTGTCAGGTCGCCTACGCGGTCCACGTACAAGCGCTGCAGCGACGGTCTTGATTGCATTGCTCATCGCGCCACAAGATGCCCGTGCGCAGGACGACGGTTTCGCGGTTTCCTCTACCGCTGATGTGGTTCTGGCCTATGTCATCACAGGTGACACCCGCGTTGACGAGATGTCGGATGCGGGGCTTTACGGGCTGTCCAACACGCTGTTTCAGCGCACCTCGATTGAGCCATCCTTTCCAGTTGGTATTGACCTCGAAACGGACGAGCTGGCGTTCTTTCCGTTTATCTACTGGCCCGTCACCGCCAACCAACAGCTGCCGACCCGCGAAGCCTACGCCAAATTGAACCGCTATTTACGGTCGGGTGGGATGATCCTGTTTGATACCCGCGATGCGGACCTTGCGCGTTTCGGGTCGTCGTCACCTGCGGGGCGTCAGCTGCAGGCAATTGCGCGTGGACTGGATATCCCCGCGCTGGAACCGATCCCGCAAGACCACGTTCTGACGCGCACGTTCTATTTGCTGCAAGACTTCCCCGGTCGTCACCCTGGCCGTGACGTTTGGGTCGAAGCCGCCCCTGCAGGCGCTGAACTTTCCGAAGGCATGCCATTTCGCGACCTGAACGATGGCGTCACACCGGTGGTGATTGGGGGTAATGATTGGGCTGCGGCATGGGCCACGGACCAGCTGGGGAACCCACTGGTACCGATCGGGCGCGGTCAAGCTGGCAACCGCCAGCGTGAGATCGCGCTGCGCTTTGGGGTGAACCTGATCATGCATGTTCTGACGGGTAACTATAAGTCGGATCAGGTGCACGTGCCTGCCCTGCTGGATAGGTTGGGGCAATGATGATGCGGGATCTGGCTTGGCCAATGTGCGCCTCCGGCGGAGGTTTGAAGAACAAAAGAAGCAAGGGTGCCGCGCATGGTTGGTAATGTCATTCTTGACCCGCTGGTGCCGCTGGTTGTGCTTTATGGTCTTGCCACTTTTGTAGCGGTCGGGCTGTTGTTTGCGGTTTGGCGCAGGTTACTGGGTTGGGCACTGCGCGCGCTGGCGGCGATTGTGCTTTTGGGAGCGATAGCGAACCCGTCTTTACAGCGCGAGGACCGCGCTCAGCTTGCTGATATTGTTGTGGCCGTTGTCGATGAAAGCGCGAGCCAGCGCATTTCGGACCGCGCCGAACAGTCGGCTGAGGCTTTGGCGAGCCTGCAGGCCGAAGTTGCCCGCCGCCCGAACACGGAACTTCGGGTTTTGACTTTGGGAGATGGCGTCGATGATGCGGGCACCGAGCTGATGACAGCATTGTCCGCGGCCCTCGCGGAGGAGCCACAAGCGCGCGTGGCGGGTATGGTTTTGATCACCGACGGGCGCGCGCACGACCTGCCAGTTGCGCCGACCGCCTTGCCCGCCCCGCTGCATGTCCTGCTGACAGGTCGCGAAAACGATTGGGACCGCCGCCTTGTTGTCAAAAACGCGCCAGCCTTTGCCATTTTGGGTGAACCCGTGACGCTGACGTTGCGGGTTGAAGATCAGGGTGCCGCACCTGATGCGGATTTCGTCGACCTGACGATTGCAATTGATGGCGGTGCGCCGTTGGCTTTTCAGGTGCCTATCAACCAAGATGTTGAACTGCCCATTGATCTGCCGCACGGTGGCATGAACGTCATGCAGTTTGCCACACCCGCGGTTGAGGGTGAGCTGACGGGTCGCAACAACGAAGCAGTTGTACAGATAAACGGCGTGCGCGATCGCTTGCGTGTGCTTCTGGTGAGCGGGGAGCCACACGCGGGTGAACGCACGTGGCGCAACTTGCTCAAATCCGACAGCTCTGTTGATCTCGTGCATTTCACCATTCTGCGCCCCCCTGAGAAACAGGACGGGGTGCCAGTCAACGAACTCTCGCTGATCGCCTTCCCAACGCGCGAGCTGTTTTTGGAAAAGATTGATGAGTTCGATCTCATTATTTTCGATCGCTACAAGCGGCGCGGTATTCTCCCGTCTGCCTATTTCGAAAGCATCGCGACATATGTGCAAAATGGCGGCGCGGTGTTGATTTCGGCAGGACCGGATTATGCGAGTGCTGACAGTATTTACCGCTCCTCCCTTGGTGCAGTGCTGCCGGGGCGCCCGACTGCGCGGGTCTATGAAGAAGGCTTCACGCCGATGATCACCGATCTTGGGCAGCGCCATCCGGTGACTGAAGGACTGGACGCGTTTGCACCGAATGCTAGCGTAGACGGGTTGCCCGGTTGGGGCCGTTGGTTGCGTCAGATCGAGGTTATACCGACTGAGGGAGCCACCGTCGTCATGTCGGGCATCAACGAACAACCCCTGTTGATGCTAGAGCGGATCAGCGAAGGGCGTGTGGCGTTGATGGCATCAGATCATGCGTGGCTATGGGACCGTGGATTTGAAGGTGGCGGGCCGCAACTGGAACTCCTGCGCCGCCTTGCCCATTGGATGATGAAAGAGCCTGAGCTTGAAGAAGAAGCGCTGTGGATCGAACCCAATGGCCTGAGCATGCGGATCATCCGCCGTACGTTGAACGAGGAGACCGGCGAGGTCACGATCATCCATCCCGATGGAAGCGAAACAACTGTGACCTTGGATGAGGTGACGCCCGGGCGCTACGAGCTGCTTTGGGAGGCACCTGAAGTTGG
>DQCL01000207.1 GCA_003533975.1 Octadecabacter sp.
ATCACGCCTGTGCGATGGGCCAGCATCCGTTCAATTGCATAGTGGGTTTTGCCGGTATTTGTCGGGCCCAAAACAGCCACAACCCGCCCGCCTCGAAGCGTCGACATGTTCACATTCCCTAAAAGAAGTTAGAGCGCTTCGCCGCGCATATGGATCTGCAATCTTTCAATCATCGCAATAACTTCCGGATCGTTCGGGACAATCTCTTCAACTTTTTGCCAGACCTCAAGCGCGTCTTCGGGGCGCCCGATTTCTTCCAATACGACCGCAACACCGGTCATGGCCCCGAAATGGCGTGGCTCTAGCACCAGAACCTGACGCAAATCATCAATTGCGGGGCCGATTAGCCCCATTTGATAATACGCAGTGGCCCGTCCGTTATAGCCCTCGGCGAAATCTGGCGCATGATCGACAAGGGCTGTGAAATGCTCGACTGCAATCTCGGGCGTGCCGGCAACCAGCGCGTCATCCCCGCGCCGATACAGCAAATCCATCGCCGCAGAGCCGCTTTTTGACCATTGTGTAATGATTTGGCCTTCAATCCGGTCCGACTCACCCGGTTCCGCCTCAAGCAATTGTTCGAACAATTGGTCTAGGCGATCAGAATCAGCGCTCGTTTGCGCTACGATAGGTGTTGAAAACCCCACTCCAACAAAAAGTGCCGCCACGATAGAATTGTGAAGATGTTTCTTAATGCCCATAGTGGAGAGTGTAGCGCATACCGCGCGATCTACCAGAGGCCTCGCATCACAACTTCGAGGCCGTAACAAAGGACGAGACCACATTATGAGCGACGTTATCAACGAAGCAGTAGCAGCCCTGAACGCCAAAATGGGCGATGACGGCTTTGACGGCACAGCAAAATTCGACATCGAGGGCGAAGGCGCCATTGTGATTGATGCAAACGGTGCACGCGCGTCTGAAGACGATGCGGACGTTACCCTGTCTGCCAGCGCTGACACCTTCAAGGCGATCCTTGACGGCGAACAGAACCCGACTTCTGCTTTCATGACTGGCAAGCTCGCCATTGATGGCGACATGGGCCTCGCGATGAAGCTCGCCGGAGTACTCAGCTAATATGAAAAATGCAGCCCCCTACCACGCTGATATTTCTGGAATGCCAAATGGTGTTTGCCATTGGCTAACAACCGTGGATGGGGTCCGCATTCGTGTCGGCCACTGGCCTGTTGCAAATGCCAAGGGAACGGTCCTGATCTTCCCTGGCCGCACGGAATACATCGAAAAATATGGCCGAGCGGCGAAAGACCTTGCCAAGCGCGGCTTTGCATCTGTTGCAATCGACTGGCGCGGTCAGGGTATTGCTGACCGCCTGCTTGAAAACCGCGCGGTTGGTCATGTTGAAACGTTTGAAGACTACCAGCTCGACGTGAAAGCCATGCTTGATCATGTCAAATCTCTCGGGCTACCTGAACCATACCATCTTCTCGCCCATTCAATGGGTGGCTGCATCGGTCTGCGCTCTCTTTTTGACGGGCTGCCTGTTCAATCCGCCGTCTTTTCCGCGCCAATGTGGGGCATCAAAATATCTACCGCATTGCGCCCGATCGCGTGGGGCCTCAGCTCGGTCAGCAAACCTTTGGGCTTTTCGGGTCTCCTTGCACCAGGTCAACAGGCTGAAACCTACGTCTTACACGCCGAAGCAGACGACAACACGCTTACGTCTGACGCCAGCAGTTTTGCCTTGCTTCAAAAGCAGGTTCAGGCCCACCCAGACCTCGCGTTGGGCGGCACATCTTTGCACTGGTTAAACGAATCCCTGCGCGAGACGCGTACGCTTTCACAGCGCCCCTCGCCTGACATTCCATGCGTAACATTCCTTGGCAGCGACGAAACGATCGTTGATCCTAGCCGCATTTACCAACGCATGGACAACTGGCCCCGCGGTGAACTGTTCGTGCTTGAAAAAGGCCGCCACGAAGTCTTGATGGAAAAGCCAGAGATACGCGACCGCGTACTCGATGGCGCGGTACGCCTGTTTCTCGCCCAGGCTCCCGAAATGGCCTAATTCGCGCATTGGCTCTACGTCTGCGGCTCTACGTCTGCGCGATGCTGCTTAGGCGTTCACCGACTGGCGCAATCGCCCGCTCCTGCCTGCTTGCCTTTGTTTCAGACTATCTCCCCGGGCCGTCTAGCAAAATGCGCCCTACATGCCTACATAAGATAAAACTAACAATGAGGCCCCCATGTTTGACCCCCGCACATTTAACGCCAATCCATCTTCTGGCACTCCTTTCGGGGACCTCCCAGAATGGGATCTGACGGACCTTTACCCGTCCACGGATTCCAAAGAGCTAAAGCGCGATATGGATTGGCTTGAAAGCGCCTGCAAAAACTTTTCCACAGACTACGAAGGCAAACTTGCGGACTTGGACGCGGATGGCCTGCTTGAGGCCGTTAAGCGGTTTGAACAGACCGACATCATCGCAGGGCGCATCATGTCCTTCGCTGGCCTTCGTTATTACCAGCGCACCACCGACCCTGAGCGTGGCAAGTTCATGTCCGACATGCAGGACAAGGTCACCACATTCACGACGCCATTGGTGTTCTACGGGCTTGAATTCAATCGCATGGATGATGCCCATGTACACGGTCTTTTGGCGGAAAACGCAGGCCTTGCCCGTTATAAGCCCATCTTTGACCGCCTGCGCGCGATGAAACCTTATCGCCTGTCGGACGAATTGGAAAAATTCCTGCACGATCAATCCGTTGTCGGAACCTCCGCTTGGAACAAACTGTTCGACGAAACCATCGCGGCGCTTAGGTTTACCGTCGACGGTGAGGAAATGAACATCGAAGGCACGCTGAACCTGCTGTCTGACCAAGACCGCGCGACGCGGGAAAAAGGCAGCCGTGAACTGGCCCGCGTGTTTGGTGAAAACACCGGCCTATTTGCCCGTATTCACAACACGCTCGCCAAAGAAAAAGCGATCGAAGATCGCTGGCGTGGCATGCCGTCACCGCAAGCGGGCCGTCACTTGGCCAACCATGTTGAGCCCGAAGTTGTTAAGGCGCTTCGCGATGCGGTCGTTGACGCCTACCCGCGCCTGTCCCACCGCTACTACGCGTTGAAAGCCAAGTGGATGGGCCTTGAGACGATGGAAATCTGGGACCGCAACGCGCCCCTGCCAATGGAAGACGACAGAACCGTCAGCTGGGACGAGGCCGAAACAACCGTGATGGACGCCTATGCTGCGTTCGATCCGCGCATGGCCGACATTGCCAAGCCGTTCTTCACCGATGGTTGGATCGACGCTGGTGTCAAAGATGGCAAAGCACCCGGTGCATTCGCCCACCCGACCGTCACCACCGTGCACCCTTACGTCATGCTCAACTACCTTGGAAAACCACGTGATGTCATGACCTTGGCACATGAGTTGGGCCACGGCGTGCATCAGGTTCTGGCTGCCGAGCAAGGCGAATTGCTGTCGTCCACTCCCCTCACGTTGGCGGAAACTGCATCGGTGTTTGGCGAAATGCTGACGTTCCGCAAGCTTCTCGAAAAAGCCGAAACGCAAGAAGAACGCAAAGTTCTGCTGGCTGGCAAAGTCGAAGACATGATCAACACCGTGGTCCGCCAAATTGCGTTCTATGACTTTGAGTGCAAGCTCCACGCGGCCCGCAACAATGGCGAACTAACTCCGGATGACATCAACGCGCTTTGGATGTCAGTTCAGGGCGAAAGCCTTGGCCCCGTGTTCAACTTCATGGACGGCTATGAAACCTTCTGGGCCTACGTTCCCCACTTCGTCCACTCGCCCTTCTACGTCTACGCCTACGCCTTTGGCGACGGCCTCGTGAACGCGCTTTACGCCGTCTATGAGGACATGGGCGAAGACTTCAAAGACAAGTATTTCGACATGCTCAAAGCGGGTGGTTCAAAGCACCACAGTGAATTGCTGGCCCCCTTCGGGCTGGATGCATCCGATCCGAAATTCTGGGCCAAGGGCCTCGGCATGATCGAAAGCATGATCGACGAGCTTGAAGCGATGGAGGG
>DQCL01000345.1 GCA_003533975.1 Octadecabacter sp.
TTCGCGTCGGGGCGTGTGGGCTCAACAATACGAATGTGAGCACTCGTTCTAGCTGGTACTCAAAGGCATGCTGACGCGCGCGAATGTGGCGAATGCCGATGCTGTTTTGGTTCCGGGCGCGTCTGGCGGTCCGTACTGGCCAAATTTAGTTGATCTTTTGGAACGTGGTGGACGCTATATTTGTGCCGGCCCGTTGGCAGAATTACGTGAGGCGCAGCGGCCTTCATCGCGAAGAAACACACAGGAAATGTTGTGGTCACACCGCAGCGTGATTTTGGTGCCGCAGGCCCGGTGTGGCGCGTTCTGCGGCCCTAAAGTGGGGTGAACCTGCCGTCGTTGAACTCAGTCGTGGAGCGCACCCAAACCGTGCCTTCTGCATCATCATAAATCACCACAGCTGAGCGATCCGCCTCAAGAATGGCAGGGCCAATCACGCGGTAGAGGCCGCCTTTGCGATGGCGATGCGTGGCCTGCCATGGCGCATCGCAGGATCCGCCCTTTAAGATGCGCCAAATTGCAGCGAATTTGTTCATAGAGACAACACAGATCCTGTGACATTGTTGGGTCTGTAGGTCGTACACCCTTTGCATCCCGTGTCATAGGCCGCGCGGTAGATGGTTTTGAAGTCGTCAAACGCAATATTTTCCGGGCAATTCACGGTTTTTGAAATTCCGCTATCGACCCATTTTTGCGCGGCAGCTTGCATGGCGACATGGTCTTGTGGAGACAAGTCGCCAGCGGTGACAAAACTGTTTGGCAGTGGCGTTTCCGCCCCGTGCATTTGGCTGAATTGCCACGCCGCAAAATCCATGACCCTTTCGCTGGACTTACTGCCACCTGGGTTTGTCACAACGCGACTGAACGAGGTCGAGAAAATCGGCTCAATTCCAGAAGAAACGTTGCCCGCAAACATGGATATCGTTCCGGTCGGTGCGATCGTGGTGAGTGTGCCGTTCCGCAACCCGTGCATGCGGACCAATTCACGTACTTCTGGGTCGAGGTTTTGAATGTTGGACCCTGCCATATGTGCATCGGCATCGTATTGCGGGAAAACGCCGCGTTCTTTGGCGAGAAGGGCAGACGCTTGATATGCTGCGTTTTGGATGGTTTGCATCCAACTCCCTAACAGGAACACCGCCTTTGCCGAGCCATAGCGCGCACCAAGCATTGCGATCGCATTTGCAACTCCTGTCACTCCGATGCCGATCCGCCGTTGGTTTTGGGCTTGCTCGCGTTGCGCATCAAGCGCGTAACGCGAAACATCGAGCGTATTGTCGAGCATACGAACGGTCACACGTACCAAATTGCGAAGCTGCGCCACGTCAAGTCGCGCATCGGGAGTAAATGGTGCCAAGATCAGCTGGGCAAGGTTCACAGACGCAAGCGGGCAGGTGCCATATGGCGGGAGAGGTTGCTCAGCGCATGAGTTGGTTGCTGAGATGGTTTCGAGATAGCGCAGCGGATTTTGGGCGTTGATTCGATCAATGAACAACACACCGGGTTCGGCACTCGAAAATGTCTGCTTCATGATCGTATTCCATAAGTCGCGTGCACGCAGGCGGCGCATTACGGTTCCGTCCCAAATTAGATCCCATGTGTCGTCATTTGTTACAGCGCTCATAAACGCATCAGTAACCATGACCGAAAGATTAAAGTTACGAAGACGCGTGCGGTCGGACTTTGCGACGATAAAGGCTTCGATATCTGGATGGTCACAGCGCATGGTTGCCATCATCGCACCGCGCCCCATTCCCTTAACGATCATCTTGCAGGTCGTGTCGAAAATATCCATGGCAGCCAGCGGTCCTGCTGCAAGACAATCAAGCCCGTGAACATGGGTTCCTGTTGGGCGGATCGTTGAAAAATCAAACCCAATCCCCCCGCCCATCTGCATCGTTAGGGCCGCTTCTTTCAGCGTATCCATTATGCCATCAACGCTGTCAGGGATTGTGCGCATCACAAATGTATTTGAGAGCGTCACATTTCGTTTGGTTCCACAACCAGACAAGATCCGCCCCCCCGGAAGAACTTTGAAATCCCGCATTGCGGCAAGGAAAGCCGCGTTTGTCGCGGCTTGATCGGATGGCGCTTCAATGGATGTGAGGCCATGTGCCACCCGTGCCCAGGTGTCTTGCACAGTGTGATCTACGACCTGGCCCGCAGTGATGTAGCGGTATTTGGCTTGCCAGATTCGTTCAGCTATGGGTTGTGAGAATGGTGATGTGGATGTTTGTTCTTGATTTGCATCATACATTGATATTTCCAGTTTGGCAGCTTTATTTAAACGATATATTCACTACTATGGTTAATGAAGTGTTATCTTTTAGTTAAGCTTAAAGTTGAGTTACTATCAAGGCGAGTCCAGTTTTGGGGGATGAGATTGGCCTGGAAATGAAGTGGGAGGATATGGCCGCGGTTAGGGGGCTGTTAATCAGCAGGGCATATGAAGGCATCGGGGGCGCTCATTGAAAGGCGAAATCTGATGACTGAACTATATGCGTGCGTTGAGTCGGGGAATTGCATGAAGCCTTGGTTGGCGATCAATCAATTGGGTAAGGACATTAATTTGAAGTTGGTGGACGTTTTGAAGGGGGAACAAAAGGGGGCGCCGTATCTCGCGGTTAACCCGAAGGGCGTTGTTCCATACTTGGTCACATCTGAAGGTGATGGGATCGGAGAGAGTAACGCAATTTTGTGGTATCTTGCCGAAGATACCTACCTCATGCCGCAAACGGCGCTAGCACGTGCCGAAGCGTTGCAATGGATGTTTTTTGAGCAAACCAAGCTTGAACCTTTCATCGCGCCAGCACGGTTCTTTTCCTACATTGTTCCGCAAGAACGCTCTTCTCACCTTGATGAAATCGTTGCGTGGCAGGAGGCGGCACGCCCTGGCTTGGCACAACTTGACGCCCATCTGGCGAAGCGTCGGTTTATCCTCGAACAGGGCTATTGCATCGCGGACATTGCAGTATTTGGTTACGTCCACGTCTTGCAGGAGGCCGGCCTGGATATGGAAGAAACCCCAAATATTGCGCGCTGGATTGAAGACGTTTCCAAGACAGAGAACTTTTGCTCACTTGATGACCTCGCCCACCATGCTTTGCGGGCTGCCTGATGCGTATTGATGCATGTGTTGACAAAAGGACCTGAACCGAACCGATGAAGATCTTGTCGATCATTCAACAAGAGCCAACGCTTTCGGCGCGCTCTGTTTCCGACCTAGGCGCCAGTGGGATACTGGACCGCCTTGATGTTGCCGTTTGGGTATTTGACATCGACAATTCTCGGATCGCATACGCCAATCCAGCGGCGCTTGATCTGTGGCAAGCCGAATCAGCGGAACAGCTTTATGCGCGGGATTTGGCATCTGATATGACCCCGACAGTCGCGAAACGGCTGAAGCAGTATCAGAATGATTTTTCGCAATCAGACGCCAAGTTCACCGAACTTTGGACGATTTATCCGAATGGAACGCCGCAAAGCGTCATGGTTGTCTATCGCGGATATCAGCTTGAAGACGGCCGAATGGCAATGCAATGCGAAGCCATTGGTGATGTTGAAAGCCAACCGGATAATTTGCGGAGCGCTGAGGCGCTTTTGCACACAGATGTAATGATCACAATGTTCAGCATGGAGGGGCCGCCTCTCTATCTTAATCCGGCGGCTAGAAATGGATTCTTGGCCCCGATCGAGAGTTTTAGCAGCCTGTTTGATGATCCAACCGATTTTGATAGGGTTATCTCGCTCGTTGAGGAGGTCGGCGAACATCGACTGGTCACGAAACTTCAAACAGTTCAAGGCAACCGATGGTTTGATCTGTCGGTGAAAAGCTGTTCGGATGCCGTGACAGGGCAGCCTGCGATTTTGTTTACGGCGATTGACGTGAGCGAATTGAAAGAGGCCCGTGACACGGCCCGCCATCTTGCCAATCGCGACCAGCTGACGAACCTACACAATCGGTCTTACCTACAAGGCTATTTGGCACGGCTTGAAGAAAGTGGTGCCGCGAAAGGAAGTTCGGTCATTTTCTTTGATGTTGATCGCTTTAAGTTAATCAATGACAGGTACGGGCATGAAGCGGGGGACACTGTTCTTAAACAGATAGCGGTGCGCACGCGTGCTTCGTTGCGAACGCAGGACATGGTCGCTCGACTGGGGGGCGATGAATTTGTGGTCGTCATCGAAGGACAGTGTTCTAAGGCGTCGCTCGAAACACAGATTGAGCGGCTTCGTAACGCAATTGCGGCCCCGATCCTGCACGACAAAACCCGTATCGATACAACAATCAGTGTTGGTGTCGCCGGATATACCGACGATGAGGCGCGGTTTTCTGATGTGCTCCGCGAAGCAGACATTGCGCTTTATGCGTCCAAACAAGCTGGGCGAAACTGTACCACTTTCTTCAACACCGAAATGGGCGCAGCCGCGTTGGAGCGTGATCAAACCGAGGTTGCGCTGAAGAAAGCTGTGATGGAGAAGGAGTTCGTCCTTCATTACCAGCCGCGGCTCGACGTCCGATCTGGCAAGGTTGTTGGGGCTGAAGGCTTGGTGCGTTGGCTCCACCCTGAGCGTGGGTTGGTGATGCCGGGTGCATTCATTTCAATTTGTGAGGAAACTGGTCTGATTGACGAATTGGGGCAGATAGTACTTGAAATTGGATGTGCACAAGCAATTGCTTGGCGTCAGGCGGGGCTTGATTTGGACCTGTCGCTCAATGTTTCCCCTCGTCAGTTTTCAGACTCTGGTTTCCTCACTCTATTGAAAAAACTGGCGTCCCAACCGGACTTTCCTCATGGACGTATTGAGCTGGAGATCACAGAAACTGTGCTAATTGGTGATCACGCTCTGATTGCTGATAAGCTAAGAGCCATTACCGCAATGGGATATCGCATTGCGATTGATGATTTTGGCACCGGTTATTCGAACCTTTCGTACATTTCGTGCTTTCCTTTGACCTGTTTGAAAATCGATCGGTCTTTTGTAGATCAGCTCCCCGAGTCCGGCCCGATTGTTCAGTTAATCTTAACGCTTGGACAGCAGATTGGTGCACGTGTTGTTTCCGAAGGGGTCGAAACACAAGAACAGCTAGACTGGTTGGTTGAACACGGCTGTGAAGAAGTGCAGGGTTACTTAATTACCCGCCCCCTTGATGTGGAAGGGTTTGAAGCCTTCCTGCAAGGTAGCGCCCCAACTACTGCCCTTTGAAGCTGCGCGATCTGGACGTTGTGCTGAAACTGCTGTCTGTTGCCTGAAATGCAGGAGGGCACGATGGCCGATCTAACTCACAAAATATCGCAAGGCCGCGGCGACGCTCCTGCGGATGTCGTCTTGCGCGGGGCGCAGGTCTTTGACGTCATAACTGGGGCGATGCTGGATGGTGATGTTGCGATTTGTGGTGACACGATCGTCGGTACATGTGCGTCATATCAGGGCAAAGAAATTGTCGATGTCAGCGGGCTAACATTGGTGCCGGGGTTCATTGACACGCACCTCCACATCGAAAGCAGCCTCGTTACACCGTTTGAATTTGACCGTCTCGTCACCCCGCTCGGGGTCACCACGGCGATCTGCGATCCCCATGAAATTGCAAATGTGCTAGGTGTAGAAGGCATCCAATACTTTCTAGATGCCGCGCTTGAAACGGTTTTGGATATTCGCGTGAACCTTAGTTCCTGCGTGCCGTCAACGGACATGGAAACTTCTGGCGCACGTATTGAAGCCGCAGACCTCGAACCGTTGCGCGCGCATCCACAGGTTATCGGTTTGGCAGAAGTCATGAATTACCCTGGGGTGATTCACCAAGATCCGGGCATCATGGCGAAACTTGAAGCCTTCAGCGGAGGCCATATTGACGGGCATGCGCCAATGCTGTCGGGCAAAGACCTCAACGCCTATATTGCGGCAGGTATTCGAACGGAACACGAGGCAACGACGGCCGAAGAAGCGCGTGAAAAACTTCAAAAGGGCTTGCGGGTGCTGATCCGTGAAGGGTCAGTCTCCAAAGATCTCGATGCGCTTTTGCCACTGCTGGATGAACGCACGGCGAGCTATATGTGCTTTTGCACGGATGATCGAAACCCGCTCGATATCGGCGAACACGGCCATCTTGACTACCTCATCCGAACGGCGATTGCGCGTGGAGTTTCGCCTGTTGCAGTCTACCGCGCGGCGTCGTTGTCGGCGGCTGAAGCGTTTGGGTTGAAAGACCGGGGGCTCATCGCGCCGGGTCATCGCGCTGACATCGCCGCCCTCGGGAATTTAGAAAATTGTGATGCGAAACTGACCTTTTGTGGCGGGGTCCATGCGGCGGAAGCGGCGTTCATGGCCCGCAAAATCACACCAACCATCGGGCGTAAGTCCGTGAAAGCGCCAGTTGTGCATGCCCAAGATTTTCGAACCGCCTCTAATCGGAGCGAGACGGATGTCATTGGCGTTATCCCGGGCAAGATCATTACGGAACATTTGCACGCGCAAATTGCGCCGAAAAACGGCGACAAAGCACCAGACATTGAGCGTGACCTTATTAAAATAGCGGTGATTGAACGCCACGGAATTAACGGAAATATCGCCACGGGCTTTGTGAAAGGGTTTGGTTTGCATAGCGGGGCCATCGCCTCGACGGTTTGTCATGATCACCACAACATCGCTTGCGTGGGCGCCGACTACGACGATATGGCGCTGGCCAGTAATCGGATGACCGCACTTGAAGGCGGTTTCGTCGTCGCGCAGAACGGGGAGATCCTTGCTGAATTAGCGCTTCCTGTCGCCG
>DQCL01000078.1:0-330 GCA_003533975.1 Octadecabacter sp.
GAGGTGACTTATGTTCACATCGCTTTTGACACCCATGAGATTGTCATGGCTGAGGGTATTCCATCTGAAAGCTTCTTCCCAGGGGCCGAAGCACTCAATGCTTTGGACGCGGCGGCGCGCGATGAAATCTTAGCTCTGTTCCCCGAGTGGCGCTGCCCACACTTGCGCCCCTCCACTGCGCGGCAGGTGGTCACAACGCGTGAAGCGAAGGCGCTGATCTAGGCCTCTTTATTAAACAAAATCAATATGTTTTCTGAACGGCATCTCGCGAATGCGTTGGCCCGTGGCGGCAAAGATCGCGTTCGCCAAAGCGGGTGCCGCTGGTGGAAC
>DQCL01000078.1:387-3032 GCA_003533975.1 Octadecabacter sp.
TATAGCCGCATTGCTTGGAAACCATCATAATTGACTTGGTCGGTCATCCCATCGCTATGGGTGATTTCAGCCGACATCGCGTGGCCCAATCCCCATATAACCGCGCCACTCATTTGGCGTTCAAGGTTGATCGGGTCAACGATCCGTCCGACGTTCGCAACCGCATAGACCTTGTCGATCTTGATCCCGCGATCCGTATTCGTCACTTCGACAACCTCTGCACAGGGCACCCCGAAGGACAAACAAAACGCAACGCCGCGCCCGCGATTTGCGCCCATACTTGGCCCGTCCCAGCCCGACATTTCAGCGACGGCTTCTAGCACGGCACGGCTGTTGTCGTCCCATGCCAGACGGATGCGTTCTTCTATCGGGTCCGCACCTGCCGCGTGGATCAGCTCATCCAAGGCGCTGTCATGAAAGAACCCATTGGTGGATGCGCCCACGCTGCGCCAGCTTGAGATTGGGGCAAGCGGTGCACTGCGATACCCCGTGACACGGTAATTCGGGATGCCAAACGGTTGTTCCCACGCCCCAGCAACGATCATCGCGTCAGGTCCGGGAACGGACAGCCCAAGCCGCCCCATTTGGCTGCTTATCACAGATGGCATCGCAATGCCGAGATCAAGCGTATCCACCTGCCCGTCCTTTACCGACCCTCGCATACGCGCCATCGCAATCTGACGCGTGTAGTCATGGGCCATGTCTTCTTCGCGCGAATAGGTCAGCTTTACGGGCGTGTCTTTCATCGCCAGCCCAAGCAATGTGGCCTGTTTTACGACGTCAATCTCAAGGCGATGCCCAAACGACCCACCCATCATCATGACATGAATATGAACATCCGCCTCTGCCAGCCCCGTCAATTCGGCCACGGCGCTTTGCGCAAATCGCGGCGACTGTGTGCCCGTCCAGATATCTGCCCGCGTGTCTGTGATCAAAGCCGTGGCATTGATCGGCTCAAGCGGCGCATGGGCGGCGTAAGGCGCGCGATATTCGGCCTCAATCACATCAGCGCCACTCAGGGCTTCGTCAACATCCCCCTCATCACGCTGCCGGCTGTCGCGCTGGTCATCGTTAAAGCTATCTGCGAGCGCGGCCCAATGGTCTTCTTGCTCAGCGGGATATGCTGCTTCGCCCCATTCAAACGAAATCGTCTGTGCCGCTTGGAATGCGCGCCACGTATTGTCAGCAATTACGCCTACGCCCTTCGGCAGCTCCACGACCTTCAAAACACCACGCATGGTTTCAGCTTCGGTCGCATCAAACGACAACATTGCGCCGTCTTTGCGCGGGTTGGTGATGACAGTGGCATGGACCATTCCGTCCAATTCCATATCGATTCCGTAGCTTTGCGTTCCGGTTGATTTTGGCAGGATATCAATGCGCTGCATATCCTTGCCGATGTACCGCCACTCGGACGGATCTTTGAGCGTGACTGCATCGACAGGGTCCAACGTGGCCGCTGTTGCCGCCAACTTAGTGTAAGCCAACTCAGTCCCGTCCGGCAGGATCACAGCCCCCCGCGCCGTGCGCATATCAGCAACATCCACACCGGTTTCAACGGCTGCCGCTGCCTTCAACGTCTCACGTGCCACGGCACCAGCAACGCGCAGCTTTTCCCACGAATCCGCGACGGTGGTTGATCCGCCCGTAATCTGAACACCCATGATTTTAATGGCCGCGTCCATAACCGTGCGCACCGAATTGGCGGCAAAGCTTTCGTCTGTCGGCATAAAACCCGGTGCCTCAGCGCTGAACGCTGTGTTGTAATAAGCGGGCGACGGCGGACCGGGATCAACGGTGACCTGATCAAGATCAATGTCCATTTCTTCTGCAATCAGGGCAGCCTGCACATGATACACGCCCTGCCCTTTATCCGCCCGTGGCGTGATCAGTGTGACGCCGTCCGCTGTGATGCGGACGTATTCCGTCATAGAGGCTTCACCCTCCGCGAGATCGTCCAGCAGCGGGTTCACGACCGGTTTCTTATAAAGGTACACTCCAAACGCAACGCCGCCGACAATGGCAGCTGAACCAAACAGAAATGTGCGTCGTGCGATGGTTTTCAAACGTCCCATGTTTACGCCTCCCGCAGTTTGGCAGCGGCCGTCACAATCGCCGCACGAACTTGCGGATATGTGCCGCATCTACATAAGTTGCCCGACATTTCTGCGTCTATGTCTTCATCCGTTGGGTCTGGAATAGCCGCCAGCATGGATGCCGCCTGCATGATCTGCCCCGATTGACAGTAACCACATTGCGCGACTTGGTGTTCTGCCCAGGCTTCCTGCACGGCATGCATTGCGTCGGGTGTTCCAAGCCCGTTAATCGTCGTGACCTCAGCACCAACCGCATCCACAGCCCATGTCTGACAAGACCGCACCGCGACGCCATCCAGATGAACGGTACAGGCCCCGCACTGCGCAATCCCGCATCCATATTTTACGCCCTTTACGCCGATTTCATCGCGCAAAACCCACAGCAGCGGCATGTCATCTTCTACGTCGACCTCATGGGTCGTTCCGTCTACATTCAATCGCATAAGGCCCTCGCGTTTTGTGTTGTCTTAAGATGGCCGTAAAACGGCACATGTCAACGAGAACGCGGGGAAAATTGGCGGTCCCTAGAGGATTCGAACCTCTGGCCTC
>DQCL01000134.1:0-338 GCA_003533975.1 Octadecabacter sp.
ATGATCTGGAACATCTATTTCGGTCTATTTGCCCTGCTATCCGGTTTCTTCCTCGCCACTGCGGTTGCAGTTGGCAAAGCGTCCCGAAACCCTGTCATTCGCAAATCTTCTGAATGGTTCATTTTTGTATTCCGCGGCTCGCCGCTGTTTATTCAGTTTTTCTTTGCCTATTTCTTCTTCCTCTCCCTCAAGAGCCAATTCGCATTTTTTGATGCACTTACCTCTGCTTGGCTTGGGGCGCTGATCGTATTGTTCCTCAATACATCTGCTTACACCGGCGAAATCTTCTACGGCGCACTGCAATCTATTCCCAAAGGGGACACCGAAGCGGCAGACGC
>DQCL01000134.1:402-7296 GCA_003533975.1 Octadecabacter sp.
GTTTGGGGCCAAAAGGGGGACGCGCTGTATTATGCCGCCTTCTTTGCAGACAAAACATTCAACCCTTTCATTCCTTACCCCATTCTGGCGTTCTATTTCATCTTGCTGACCTTGGTGATCATCGGGATCATGGGGCGAATTGGCCGCCGTCTAAACCGCCATTTACCGCAGGACGCCAAGCCCAAGTTTCGTTTTCGTCCTCAAATAATTCGGTGATCCGTTATGACATGGCTCCATGAAAACCCTGACATCAAGTCGATCCGCGTCGCGGCTTCGGACCTCAACGGTGTGGCCCGTGGCAAGCGAATTCCGACCAAATTCGCGCACAAAATAGAAGATGATGGCACGCGCTTTCCACTGTCAGTTTTGAACCTCGATATTTGGGGCGAAGACATCGAGAACTCACCGCTCGTGTTTGAAGCGGGTGATCCAGACGGCGTTGCCCTACCAACCGAACGTGGCTTCATGCCAATGCCTTGGCTGGAAAGCCCATCCGCGTTCTTGCCGATGTGGATGCACCGCGAAGATGGCAGCCCTTTTGAAGGTGATCCACGCCATGCCCTCGCCGCGGTTTTGAAACGCTATGCCGATCGTGGACTGACGCCTGTGTGCGGCACGGAATTGGAATTTTACGTTGTGGACGACAGCGGCAAGGACTTGCAGGTCGTTCCATCCGAACGTTCCGGTAAGCGTCGCCCTGGTGCAGAAATTCTTTCACTGCGCGCGTTGGATGGTTTCGACAGTTTCTTTTCGGCGCTTTATGACGGTGCCGAGGCGATGGACATCCCCGCCGAAACCGCAATCTCCGAAGCCGGCCTTGGCCAGTTCGAGATCAACCTCAGCCACAGCGACGCCATGAAAGCCGCGGACGACACATGGTTGTTTAAGCTGTTGGTGCGCGGCATGGCCCGCAAGCACGGGTTTGCGGCCAGCTTTATGGCCAAACCTTACCCCGAATACTCTGGCAACGGCATGCACGTACATTTCTCGGTACTGGACGGCGACGGCAATAACATCTTCGACAACGGCGGCAGCGAGGGCACCGACGTGCTGCACCACGCCATTGCAGGCTGCATGAACGGCCTCAGCGCAAGCGCTTTGATCCTCGCACCGCACGGCAACTCCTATGATCGTTTGGTTCCCAACGCCCATGCGCCGACGTCCATTTGCTGGGCCTATGAAAACCGAACCGCCGCAATCCGCGTGCCGGGTGGCAACCACAAAGCCCGCCGTATTGAACATCGCGTTGCAGGGGGGGATGTTAACCCCTACCTCATGCTCGCCGCTGTACTTGGTGCCGCGTTGACGGGGATTGAAGACGGTGAAATGCCCCCACCGCCAATCATAGGGAACGCATATGATCAGGGTCTACCGCAGCTGCCGGGCAGTTGGGCCGAAGCGATCAACAGCTTTGAGATGGATGATCGGATCAAACGTATTTTCCCGAAAGAGCTGATCCGCAACCTCGTCGCGACAAAACGTCAAGAATTGCAGGCCTTCGCGGACCTCAGCCCCGGAGAACGGATCAACCTTTACCTAGATACAGTCTGATAAACAGTCCGGCTTGTGCGATAGCTAAAGGCAGATTAGCCTAACCACAAATCAACCATTGGTGTTTCATGAAAATCGGTATTTTGCAGACTGGCCATTCTCCGGATGAGCTGCGGCCCGTGATGGGCGACTATTCCAATCTGTTCGAACAGCTCTTGGCGAACCAAGGTTTCACGTTCGAAACCTTCAGCGTCGTGGATGGCATATTACCGGATACGCCGGATCAATGCGAAGGCTGGCTGATTACAGGGTCCAAACATGGCGCATACGAAGACCATCCGTGGATTGCGCCACTCGAGTCCCTGATCCGTGAGATTTACGCGAAAGAGGTTCCGCTGGTCGGCATCTGCTTTGGCCACCAGATCATCGCGCAAGCCCTCGGCGGTAAAGTTGAAAAGTTCAAAGACGGCTGGGCCATTGGCCGCCAAACCTACGATTGGGACGGCGAAGTTATTTCACTCAACGCATGGCACAAAGACCAAGTCGTGCAACGACCTGCTGATGCAACACCAATTGCCTGCAACGATTTCTGTGAAAACGCGGCACTGGTGTATGGTAAACGCGCATTCACGGTTCAAGCCCATCCGGAATTTGACGCTGAGTTTATTGAGGGGTTGATACGCACCCGTGGCGGCGCGGTTCCTCCCGATTTGATCGACGCTGCACGCGCAGACCTTGAAAACGACATCGACAACAAACGCCTTGCCGCGCAAATCGGCGCTTTTTTCAAAGGAGTCGCCCCATGAGCTGGGCAGACAACATCCCCAAAGCCGCCCGTGACTACCTGGATGCGAACCGTCTGGATGAAGTCGAATGTATGATCTCCGATTTGCCCGGCATCGCCCGCGGCAAGGCAGTTCCAGCGGCAAAATGGGAAAAACTTACGCAGTTCCATCTGCCGGAATCCATTTTCTTTCAGACCCTTACAGGGGGCTGGGGCGAAGCGGCAGGTGATGCGGGCTTTACCGAACCCGATATGGTTCTGAAGCCGGATTACACGACAACAACTGCCGCACCTTGGGCGGCGGATGGCACCCTACAGGTCATCCATGACGCCTTTGACACCAAGGGCGAGCCGATCCAGTTCAGCCCACGCAACGTCCTCAAACGTGTTGTTGCGCTTTATGAAAAAGAGGGTTGGACACCTGTCGTCGCCCCCGAAATGGAATTCTTCCTCGTGGCGCGCAACACTGACCCAACCAAGCCGATTGAACCGATGATCGGGCGCTCGGGTCGGCCCGCCGCCGCCCGCCAAGCCTATTCCATGACAGCCGTGGACGACTACGGCCCCGTTATCGACGACATCTATGAATACGCTGAAATCCAAGGCTTCGAGATTGACGGCATCACGCAAGAAGGCGGAGCTGGCCAGCTTGAGATCAACCTGAACCACGGTGATCCGGTTGAACTGGCAGATCAGGTGTTCTTTTTCAAACGCCTGCTGAAAGAAGCCGCGCTCAAGCATGATTGCTACGCGACCTTCATGGCCAAACCGATTGAGAACGAACCTGGCAGCGCGATGCATGTGCACCACTCGATCCTTGATAAAGACGGCAATAACATCTTCACCGGCCCGCAAAGTGGCGAGACGGATGCGTTCTTCCACTTCATTGGCGGCCTTCAAGAATACCTGCCCAGTGTCATCGCCGTTATGGCACCTTACGTGAACAGCTATCGCCGTTACGTCAAAGACCATGCAGCCCCGATCAACCTTGAATGGGCGCGCGACAATCGCACGACCGGCCTGCGCGTGCCGCTTTCATCGCCCGCAGCACGACGCGTTGAGAACCGCCTCGCGGGGATGGACTGTAACCCATACCTTTGCATCGCTGCGTCGCTGGCCTGTGGTTACCTCGGCATGAAAAACGAAATCCGGCCTGACAAACGCTTTCAGGGCGATGCCTATGAAGGCGATGGCGAACTGCCCCAAGGCCTGCATGCCGCGCTCGATCTGTTTGATGAGAACACCGAGATGCACGAGATACTCGGCCCGGAATTTGCCCGCGTCTATTCAATCGTGAAGCGTGCTGAATACGAAGAATTCCTGCATGTCATCAGCCCTTGGGAGCGCGAGCATCTCCTTCTAAACGTATGATAAGGATTGCGTTTCTCTTAGTTACCCTTCTGGGAGGATTGATCGCATTCGGCGCGTTTTACCTGGTGCGCGGCGACGACAGCACACCCGCGCCGACAGAAGTGGCGCAAACCGAAGCACCACAAGTCGCGCCGGAACCAGAAGCCGAAGCTGCGCCGGATCCCTTGTTTTTCCTGCAAGGGATTGACCTTGGTGATGGAAATGTAACGCTGGTTTTGAACGATGAGCTCACCAATCAAGGGCGATTGGTTGTAACCGACCGATCAGCCCTCGCCGCTGCACAAGCGACGGCCTTCGTGACCGTTTCCACCGAAGAAGGGGGAACTGTTGAACTTATTGAGGCCGGCGCCCCACCCCAATATGCGTTCGCCAAAATTTACCGCGATGATATCTTGGTCGCGACGCTGACGTGCACAACGACACTCTGTGGTGGCTTTACCCCCGAACACATGGACATCAGCACTTTGCTTGACGTGGCTCAACCACTGACCAGTGCGCAGTCCTCCTTTGACGCCTATGACGACTACCTCGCCAGTTTCGAAGCGGTCAACGCGACGACCGAATATATGTTCCTTGATCTACGCCCTGCCGATCCGTTCCCGCTTGAAAAGCAGACCGCACGGATGGAACTCGCCCTGCCGACGCTTGTTACTCCGGCGAATGCCGCGTTTGATCCCAATGTAGCATCCGCCCTTGCCCGCACCATCGTTGAGCCCTTGCTCCCCGACGGTGCACAGATTTCCGAGGTTGTCTTTACCGCAACAGGCGAAGGCCTTGTTGCGGATGGTGATAGCGGAACACCTGTCCTTGCTGGTGGGGCGCCGATCCCCTTCCCTGCAGTAAAATTCACCGACGTCACGGTCTCCATTCAAGGTGTCTCGACCCTTAGCAGCGCTGCGCTCGACAGTCTCAGCGGCCAACCGCTCCAGCGCACCGATTACCAAGACGCATTTGAAACCTTCGTGACCCAGCGCCTCCAAAGCAGTTGTGCAGACTGTTTCACCGTCAAAATGAACGGCGATTTCTACGACGATGCGACCATCATTGCGTCTGAACCTGAAAGCTATCAACTTGACTACTATGATCTACGCGAGGCCCCATAACCCGATATGACAAACGCCCTTTACCGCAATGACCGCCCCGCGACGTTCCCCAACAGCTGGTACGCCGCAACCGCCGACATCCCACCAGAACGCGCGCCGCTGCACGGCAAAATCAAAGCAGACGTCTGCATTGTTGGCGCTGGTTTCACAGGCCTCATGGCCGCGCTTGAACTGGCTGAGGCAGGGATGGACGTTGTCGTGCTGGACGCACACCGCGCAGGCTGGGGCGCATCTGGACGCAATGGTGGGCAAGCGGGATCTGGTTTCAACCAAGACCAACGCTGGATTGCCGCGAAACTTGGCAAAGGCGCCGCAAAGGCGCTCTGGGATATGACCGAAGAAGGCAAAGCCCTTCTAAAGTCACGCATTGAAAAACACGCACCCGAAGCGCGGTTTCGCCCAGGCGTTGCACATGGTGCATACAACGCCGTCGAAGCACGCGAACTGCGTGATGAAGCTGAATTTCTACGCCGAACCTATGACTACAAAGACGTCGAAGGGCTGACCCGCGAAGCATTCCAAAGCATTGTAAAGTCACCAAATTACCAAGGTGGCCTGATTGACCGTGGTGCGGGCCACATCCACCCGCTGCGCTATGCGCTTGGCCTTGCCAAGGCTGCCGAACTTGCCGGTGCACGCATCTTTGAACGCTCAGAGGTGCATGAAATTATCGAGGGCGACCCTGCTGTTGTTGCCACCGGACAGGGCCGCGTGACTGCTCCGTTCGTGCTGCTTGCGGGTAACGGCTACCTGCCCAATATCAACAAAAAGGTTACGGCAGGTACGATGCCGCTCAACTCTTTCATCGCCGCGACCGCGCCTTTGGGCGAGCGTGCCAAGGACATCCTGACCCAAGACATCGCCGTTGCAGACAGCAAATTTGTAGTGAACTATTTTCGGCTGTCAGAGGACAACCGCCTGCTGTTTGGCGGGCGCGAAAACTACACCACAGGTTTCCCGCAAAACTTTGAACCCGCTCTGCGCAAGCGTATGGAAAATATGTTCCCGCAACTTAAGGGCGTGAAGATTGACTATACGTGGGGTGGCACTTTGGGCATCACGCCAACCCGTTTGCCTGCCCTGTTACGCGCCTCGCCCAACATCCTAAGTGCTGGCGGATACTCCGGGCACGGAGTGGTTCATTCAGGCTTTGCTGGTAAGCTCATGGCCGAAGCCGTGCGTGGGCAAGCGGAACGTTTTGACGTGTTTGCCAGCCTCCCAACCCCGCGCTTTCCGGGCGGCACGATGCTACGCGCACCTTTGCTGATGGCCGCCATGACGTGGTATTCGATGCGCGATCGCCTCGGTATTTAGCGCAAAAGCAATAATTGATCTAAGTCATTCACCTGTCACAAACCGTCTGCTATTAAGCGCACAAGATAGCAACCGAGAGAGCGGAAAATGACGAAAATTCCCAACGTTTACAGCGCGGAACCGATTCCGGACGCCGCCCTCGACGCCGTCACACAGCTCCTCTCAAGTGCGGATTTGTTTCGTTACACAGCACCTGAAAACGCACCCGTTTCCTTACTTGAGCAAGAGTTCGCTGAAATGATGGGCACCAAGTTCGCCCTTGCAGTATCCAGCTGCTCGGCGGCATTGTTTTTGTCGCTCAAAGCACTGGACTTGCCGCGTGATGCGCGTGTTTTGATCCCCGCCTTCACATTTGCCGCTGTGCCATCCGCAGTTGTTCACGCCGATTGCGTTCCGATCTTGGTTGAATGCAACAACAACTACCGCATCAACATGGACGATTTTGCGGCCAAGCTACCCAATGCTGACGCTGTCTTAATCTCTCACATGCGCGGTCACACCTCGGATATGGACGCGATCATGGCCTTGTGTGATGCGGCTGATATTCCCGTTGTTGAAGACGCGGCCCACAGCCTTGGCACCACATGGAACGGTCGCAAGATCGGCACCATTGGCAAAATTGGGTGTTTCAGCTTCCAAAGCTACAAGATGATTAATGCAGGTGAAGGTGGCATTCTTATCACCGATGACGCTGACCTCGTGGCCCGCGCCATCATTATGTCGGGCGCTTATGAACATATGTGGACGAAACACACGATCCCAGCGGAAGCGATGGAGCGTTGGCAGAACCAGTTGCCGCTTTATAACCTGCGCCTGTCAAACCTGTCTGCC
>DQCL01000257.1 GCA_003533975.1 Octadecabacter sp.
AATGCAAAGGCATACCCAGCAGCCAAAGCCCCTGCCGCCAAATGCGAAAACATCGAAGGCGACCCGGCCGACCAATACCCGCCATGCACAAACACCACCGTCCCGCGCAACGGGCCTTTAGGCGCATATATCTCGCCCTGCTCGCTAAACCGCGTTCGGGATTGAGCCGTGCGAAACGCCGCAGCCTTGGCTTCCCACATAGCATAAAAACTCTCACCATCCGGAATGAAGGCGGAATTTGCATAGGCTTGGTCAGGTGTCATGAAACCTCATTATGGACAATGCGTCAGTCAGGCGTAAATGTACGCCGAACCCACGCCGGAGAAAACCATGCTTGATTCCAAAACAGATCTTAAATCTATGCTCACCCGCCCTGAACTTGTCTGCACCGACGCTTTTGTTGGCGGCAAATGGGTGCAAGCCAAATCAGGCAAAACATTCGATGTAACCAATCCTGCGCGTGGCGATGTTATTGCGCAGGTTGCCGACCTTAGCCGCGAAGAAATTGCGGACGCAATTGAAATCGCCGAACAGGTGCGCCACGCATGGGCTGCTCGCACGGGCAAAGACCGCGCCAACGTTTTGCGCAAATGGTACGACTTGATGATGGCAAATCAGGAAGACCTCGCCATCATCATGACCGCCGAACAAGGCAAACCGATGGTGGAATCACGCGGAGAAATCACCTACGGCGCATCCTTCGTTGAATGGTTCGCCGAAGAAGCCAAACGCGCTTACGGCGAAACCATCCCCGGCCATATGCCCGACAAACGCATCACCGTGATCAAGCAACCAATCGGCGTCGCAGCAGGCATTACGCCGTGGAACTTCCCCAACGCCATGATTGCGCGCAAGGTTGCACCCGCGCTGGCCGCTGGTTGTTCCTTCGTGATCCGCCCCGCATCGCTGACGCCACTGTCTGCGCTCGCGATGGGTAAACTTGCCGAAGAAGCGGGCGTTCCCGCAGGTCTGTTCAGCGTTGTCACTTCAACGTCCTCCTCCGCCGTGGGCAAGGAGTTCTGTGAGAACCCGCATGTGAAAAAGCTTACGTTCACGGGGTCCACCGAAGTCGGGCGCATTCTGTTAAAACAAGCCGCCGATCAAGTCATGAAGTGCTCAATGGAGTTGGGTGGAAACGCGCCGTTCATCGTGTTTGACGACGCCGATCTCGACGAAGCCGTTATCGGCGCCATCGCATGCAAATTCCGCAACAACGGCCAGACCTGCGTTTGCGCAAACCGGATTTATGTCCAGGCGGGTGTTTACGACGCATTTGCCGCGAAACTGAAGGTCGCGGTTGAGGCGCTCAAGATGGGGGATGGCCTCGTAGATGGCACAACCCTCGGCCCGCTGATCGAACCGTCCGCTGTTGAAAAGGTCAAAGAACACCTATCCGACGCAATATCAAAAGGCGGTGACATCCTCACAGGTGGCAACCCATCAAACCTCGGCGCGCTCTTCTTTGAACCAACGATTGTGACCAATGCGACGAAAGACATGCTGGTCAGCACAGATGAAACCTTCGGCCCCTTCGCGCCGTTGTTCAAATTTGAGGATGAAGACGACGTTATCGCGCTGGCCAATGACACAATCTTCGGCCTCGCCTCCTACTTCTACGCCAAAGACCTCAGCCGCGTTTACAAGGTGGCTGAAGCGCTGGAATACGGCATTGTTGGCGTGAACACAGGCATCATCTCCACCGAAGTCGCCCCGTTTGGTGGCGTCAAACAATCCGGCTTGGGTCGCGAAGGCTCACACCACGGTATGGATGACTACATGGAAATGAAATACATCTGCATGTCCGTCTGATGGCATCAAGTCACCAGACCTGTCATTTCGTTCCCTGACATTCAACACTGTTCGTCGCGTGTCAGGGCGCGACCTTGCGCCTGAGCGTGCAACACCCACCGTGCGCCCTCGTTACACTTCGCTAACCTTCCAATCCTATCTTCAACCGTGGTTAACCCGTGTTCGGCCATCACACTGCACACGCCTAGGATTTTAAAACGGCAGCCGGTCTCACTGACCACCCCAGCGTTACCGCGCATATTGGGTGCAGAGACAGGTCGCAGCGCAACAGACCTCGGGGGCGTAAAACACCCCCACGGCTCCGCCCTTTTAGGGAAATGTATCACAAACCCTGCACACCCTCCGCCTGACAGCCCAGCGCTGCCTCGGGCCGCTTGCACGCGCCCAGTGCTTGCGCCATTAACGCGCTATGGATTGGATCAAAATCATACATATTCTCAGCGTTATGGGTTGGATGACATCCATCTTCGCCGTCCCCCGCGCATTGATCTATTGGAAACGCGATTTCGCCAAAACGGGTGAATTCGGCCCCCTTGGTGATCTCACCTATCGCCTTTATCGCTTCTCAGCGGGCCTTATGGTGCTTGCCTTGCTCACCGGCATCTACCTCGGCGCGGCGGTTTTCCAGTTCGATACATGGGTGATCGTGAAACTCGGCCTCGTGACGCTGTTGTTCATTCACTACATGATGACGGGCGGCATGGTTATGCGCGCCAAACGTGGCGAATTCCGCGAAAGCGACATGTATCTACGCATCTTCAATGAAATCAGCGTTCTAGGCGTCATCGCCATCCTTTGGGTGGTCGTCACAAAACCTTTTTAAAGTTTCTTCCAAGGATTGACCTCTTCGCCCCGTCATACCCTAGTGATGCGTATGACAGTAAGCGACGAAAACTTGGCCCAAGCGGCAGCAAATGGTGACGAACAGGCGTTCGCAAGCCTGATCGCTCGCCAGTACGACCGCCTATTTCGCCTTTGTTTTCGCCTCACCGGTAGCCAACACGAAGCCGAAGACCTGACCCAAGACATTTGCGCTGCCCTGCCCGCAAAACTCGCCAGCTACAAACGTCAATCAAAAGTCACCACATGGCTGTACCGCGTCGCCGTAAACGCCTCCCATGATCGCCGCCGCAAACAGGCCACGCATGGCAAAGCGGCAGACGGCTGGGGCGATTGGGAATTGAACCGCCAAGCCGTGATCGAAGAAAACGCCGAACGCACCGATTGGTTAACGCAAGCCATGGGTCAACTCGCCCCTGATCTGCGCGATACATTGGCACTCGTGCTTGATGATATGACCCATGCGGAGGCGGGCGAAATCCTTGGTGTTTCGGAAGGCACCATTAGTTGGCGCCTCTCAGAGGCTCGCAAACACTTGAAATCCCTTAAGGAAAAGGAGGGCGTAGCATGAGTGACGAATTCAATCTAGACGACCTCAAGTCCGCATTGGACGCCGCAACACCTGCCCCAGATGCAAACGCAAAGGCGCGAAACATCGCTCTTGCGACAAAAAACTTTGCCGATCTCCAAGGATCACGCGACGCCGCCCGTCATACCACCAGACCAACAAAATGGACTGGAGTAAAAGACATGCTGAAACATCTCACATCCCGTGGCGGCCTGACCGTCACCACCGCCATCGTCGCCTGCGGCTTCATG
>DQCL01000286.1:0-508 GCA_003533975.1 Octadecabacter sp.
TACATGAACGATCCGTAAAAGAACGGGTCCCCTTCACATAAGCAGACGACATTTTCGCCTGTTTCCAGCACCTTAGCGATTTCAGTCGCGCCTTTGTCATAGGCGGTCTGTGCTGGCTCGCGGGCTGTTGTCATCGGCACGTCCATGCGGATTTCACGCACGTTTGGGCCGATTAGGTCAGCGGCGATGGCACGGGCGAAGCTGTCACCGCCCGCAAGCGTTGGATAGGCGATTGTGGTCGCGCCCTCTATAAGCCGTGCGGCTTTCAAAGTGATTAACTCTGGATCACCGGGGCCGAGGCCGACGCCGTAAAGGGTGCCATTCATCGTTTGATCAAGCTCCATTGGGTCACGGGCATCGCGGGACGCCAACCAGTCAATTTGCCGATGGGATCGGCGCGATGTGTTTGGATTTTCACAAGGTCGCCGCCGTGGGTTTTGTGCAGCTCAATCAGGGTCGCTTCGGATTCCAATGTCACCGCATTGGCGACGAGACGACCAAGGGGGCG
>DQCL01000286.1:592-14252 GCA_003533975.1 Octadecabacter sp.
GGCGCGCCAAGGGCCAGCGCATTTTGTGCCGCCATATCGCGGCGGTCGGCGCGGGGTTCGATGCCGATTGCACGGGCGTATCGCGCGGCGCGTATCCATTCGATTGCAACACTGCCACAACCCGTTCCAATGTCCCACAACAGCGCGCCACGCATGGGCATGAGTTTGGCGACGGTGGCTGCGCGGACTTCCTGTTTTGTCATGGTGCCATCAGACACGAACAGGCTATCAGCGAGGCCGGGAACGCGCGGCAGGAGGGCGGCATCGGCAGCGGCAACACAGTCAATACAGAGCGTGTTGAAGGCGGGAACCTCATGGGTCCAATCGGCGGCCGTACCGTCAAAGCGTTCCTCACGATCCCCGCCCATCGCGGCGAGAACTGTCATTTTTGAGTGCCCGAACCCGCGATCCGTTAGGAATTTCGCGATTTGCGTCGGGGTTTCTGCGCCTGTCGTCAGAACGATAAGCTTTTGATCCGGTTGAATAAACGCGATCATTTGTTCAACGGGGCGACCGTGAACCGTCAGCGTTTCAACATCGGCCAATGACCAGCCCATACGGGCGCTTGCGAGTTGGAAGGCGCTGAGTTGCGGGTGATAAACGAGCTGATCCACCGGAATGGCGCGCCCGATGCGTGCACCGACCGAGAACCAGAGAGGGTCGCCCGTCACGAGGACAACGGCACGCTTTTTCTTGAGCGATTCCAACGTGGTAATCATCGCGTCAAAGGGTGACGGCCACGCGATACGTTCCGCTGTTGGATTGACCGAAAGCGTGTGGTGGCGGTCCCCGCCGACGATCACGTCTGCGGCTTCGACAACGGCACGGGTGGCAGGCGTGAGACCATCCATTCCGTCCTCGCCGATGCCGACGATGTGAAGCCAAGGCGCGGTGTTAACCATTGGTCTGCCCCCCCGAAACCGGCGTATGGAAAGCGTATGGTCTTGATATGGGTTTCATATGGGTCATTCTATGGGCTGCAACATTAACCATTTGAAATCTCGGGCAATCCAGCGGCGATTGCGTTGACGGCAGCGGAGGCCATCGCGGAGCCCCCTTTGCGGCCACGCAGCGTGATGAAATCGACATCGCGCGGGTTGGCTGCGAGTTCGGCCTTGGATTCTGCGGCACCGACGAACCCCACGGGAAAACCGAGGATGGCGGCGGGTTTTGGGAAGCCTTGGTCAATGAGGTCGAGCAGGTGGAACAGCGCCGTGGGCGCATTACCGATTGCGACGACGGCACCTGCAATATGAGGTTCCCAGAATTCCACTGCCGCGGCGGAGCGTGTATTTTCGATCTGCTGTGCGTGATCCGGTGTGCGCGGATCATTGAGGGTGACGATGACCTCGTTATCGTTAGGCAGGTAGCGGCGGATGATGCCTGCGCCGACCATCTCGCAGTCACACAGAATGGGCGCGCCGGACTGGAGCGCGTGGTGGCCTGCAAAAACGACTTCGGGTGTGAAGGCGAGGCGATCTGCGATTTCGACCATGCCGCAGGAATGAATGAGCCGCGTGATCAGAGGGTGCAACGCTGTCGGGAACCGCTCAAGGCGCGCCTCTGCTTGCACGGTCGCGAAGGACTGAGCGTAGATCGCTGTTGGGTTGGTTTCATAGGGGCGCATGATTGGCTTTCGGGCAGTTCATTTGGTCAGCGGAAGAGCCTCCGGCGGGGATATTTATATGACAAAGACAAGGAGGGTTTTCAGGCTTTGGTTTTGCGGGCGGATTCTGGGCCGTGCGGGTGGTCTGCGTGCGGGTAAATTGCGTGGTGGTGATCATGGCCGTGGTCATGATCGTGGTGATGGTGGTGGTCGTGGGTTGCCGTTAGGCGGCACATGCCCGTGCAGAAGGTGTCGCATTGTTTGCAATCGGCAACGTTTGACCCCGGTGCGGAGGCGCCTTGGCCTTCGACGTGGTGGTGGTGGGATTCTTGGATTGCGCCGACTTCTGCTTCAAAGCCGAGGACTTGGGTGCGGTATTTGCACAACACGCAGGTGGGGGGCGGTGTGTCAGAGAACGCAGGGTGGGCGCGCTGTTCGGGTTTGATGTGGCGGTGTTCACCATTGTCAAAGGCCAGTACCTGTTCGCGGTAGCCACAGATGCCGCAGTTTGGCGGTGGGGTATCACCCGTCTGTTCAATGATGCGTTCGGCGAAGGTTTCGAGGACCGATGCGTGGTCACCGAGGTAGCCAGTTTTAACAAACTGGATGTCAGGATTTTGGGCCGCGACCTGATCGGTGAAGCCATAGATGCGATCAATCAGGATGCCGGAGAACAGGAAGTACGGTGCGACGATGATACGTTTATAGCCGAGCTTGGCCGCGTGGGTCAGGCAGGGTTCAACCAGTGGGAATGTCACGCCGGAGTAGCCGACTTCGAGCCAGCCAAAGCCGATGCCTTCTTGTAGCATACGGGCGATTTTGGCGACGTTGCCGTTTGCATCCGGATCAGACGCGCCGCGGCCGATGACGACAAGGCAGGTGTCGTGAAGATCAACGTGTTGGACCTTATTGGCTGCGTCAACGGCGTCTTGAATGCGGCCCGCGGCGGCGGCGATCATTTTCGGGTCAACGCCGAGTTCACGCCCATATGAAATTTCGATGCCGTGTTTGGCAGCGTAGGTGTTCAAAACCGTCGGTATGTCATTCTTGGAATGCATCGCGGCGAACAACATACCCGGGACGGCGAGGATGCGGGTGCAGCCACTTTCGCGGAGTTTGTCGAGGCCATCGCGGATCACGGGGTTCGCAAATTCAAGGTAGCCGTATTCGGTTTGCCAATCGTCGGGCAGATAGGCTGGAAGTTTGTCGGCGAGGGTTGCGAATTCATCGACTGCGGATTGCGAGCGCGAGCCGTGGCCGCAGATCATGACACCGGTTTTCTGGGAAGTGCTCATGCTGGGGCCTCTTCTGCGTCGTGGTCTTCTGCGTCGTCTTCGAGCTGCGTTTCATCCGCCTTTTTACGGCCGCCCAGAAGAGCGATTGCGCCTGCGATTGCGATACCCCCCAAAGCGATCCAATGGCCGTGGCCGCCGACGTCAGCCAAGTGACCGATGTGAGCATACGCAGGCGATGCCGCGAGGGTGGTGAAAATGGCAAGGGTTAGGCGCATGTCGGTCTCCGTCTATTGCCCCATAGGTCAGAGAGCCGCGTAAGCGGAGCGGACGATTTGCGCATCGGGTCCCCGTTTTGGGTCGACCTTGGTCGCAACAACCTCTCTGACCCTTTCGGGCGTCGTCAGGGGTGTTGGTATCGCGCCAAGACCGTCACCGCAATCAGGTTTGCGTCGGGCAACGGCGCGAAACCGACCTGTGCAACTGCGCACCATCATTGCGCCGTGCCGCTGGTTGGTGAATGGCTGCCGAAACACTAGGTGTGCTGCAACAGAATGAAGGAGACACCAATGGGCCAGCTCGTTGACGGAACATGGCATGATGTTTGGTATGATACGCAGTCCACCGGAGGCGCGTTCAAGCGGACGACGGCGGCGTTTCGCAATTGGATCACGGCGGATGGCACTGCTGGGCCATCTGGAGAAGGCGGGTTTGAGGCGGCATCGGGGCGGTATCATTTGTATGTGTCCTACGCCTGCCCTTGGGCGCATCGTGCGTTGGTTTTCAGAAAGTTAAAGGGGTTGGAGGCGCATATTTCAATCAGCGCGGTACACCCCGATATGCTGTCGGACGGCTGGACGTTTGAAACAGATGAGCATGGCGCGACGGGGGATACGCTTTATGGTTTGCCGTTTGCGCGCGACATCTATTTGAAAGCGGATCCACAAGTTTCGGGCCGCGTGACCGTTCCGATCCTATGGGACAAAGAACGTGAAACGATTGTGAGTAACGAGAGTTCCGAAATCATCCGGATGTTCAATTCGGCCTTCGACGGGATCACGGGCAATACAGACGACTACTGGCCCGAAGACTTGCGCAACGGCATCCAAGAGGTGAACGCGCGCGTTTATGACACAGTGAACAACGGGGTATACAAGGCCGGATTCGCGACAACTCAGGCCGCTTACGACGCGGCCATTGGCCCCTTGTTCGAATCGCTCGAGGCGCTGGAGGTGCGGCTTGGCCAAGGGCGTTATGTGATGGGGGACAGGTTGACGGAAGCGGATTGGCGGCTTTGGACCACGTTGGTGCGGTTCGATCCGGTCTATCATTTGCATTTCAAATGTAACCGTAAACGCATCGTCGATTACCCGAACCTGTGGGGATTTACGCGCGATTTGTATCAGATCGCGGGCGTGGCCGAGACTGTAAACATGGCGCATATCGTGCGCCATTATCACTACAGTCATGAAACGATTAACCCGAACCGGATTATTCCGGTGAACCCTGATCTGGACTTTATGGCACCGCACGGGCGGGGTTAAGACTTGCGGCTTCGCGTCAATTCCGGTTCAACAATTGCAAACTGAACACGCGAGGCCGCCATGACGACTTGGATTACTGTTTGCGACACCTGTAAATGCACTGGCTGGGAAGAGACCGGCATGGAAAAGACCGACGGAGAGGCGCTGGCGGAGATGATTGAAGCCGCTGCCGCGGGCGCGGGCGATGTGAAAACCCGCCGTGTGTCCTGCACGATGGGGTGTGATCGCGCCTGCAATATTACGGTGCAGTCAAAGGATAAGATCAACTACTCGCTCGGGACGTTTGAAGCGACGGTCGAGGACGCGGAAGCGATTGTTGAATATGCTGCGAAACATGCTGCGAGCGAGACAGGGCAAGTGCCGTATCGTGAGTGGCCGCAGGGCGTGAAAGGGCATTTCGTGTCCCGCCATCAGCCGCTTCCAGAATGAGTGAAAAGCGCGATCATGGCGGGGGCTTGGATGCCGCGGTTGCCGAATACGGCGGAGTTCGTGGCGATTGGCTGGACCTGAGCACGGGGATCAATCCGGTGCCTTATCCGGTTGGGGAGTTGAGTGCAGATGCTTGGACCGCCCTACCCGATCAAGGTGCGATGGACAGATTGCTGGCCGCGGCACGGGCGTTTTGGAATGTGCCTGACGGGGCGCAGATTGTGGCGGCGAACGGGGCGTCGGCGTTGATAGCGCAGATGCCTCGTTTGGCCTCAGAGACAGACGACAGTGTTTATATTCCGACGCCGACATACAACGAGCATGCGGCTGCATTTCGGGCAGCGGATTTCCACGTGATGGAGCATCCTGATCCGGATGAACGTGTTCAGGTTTTTGTACATCCCAACAATCCAACCGGAACATGGAAATCAGCGGAGGCTGTAAGCAGTCGCCGGATGAATATAATCGACGAAAGCTTTTGTGATATTGCGCCTGCTAAAAGCCACATCACTTTGACGGATCAAGGCGGGATTATTGTCCTTAAGAGCTTCGGGAAATTCTGGGGGCTGGCAGGCGCGCGGCTCGGGTTTGCAATCTGTGGCGAGGCCGAGGCGCGAAAGCTGCGAAATGGTTTGGGGCCTTGGGCAGTTTCCGGCCCCTCATTAGAAATCGGGGCGCGCGCGTTGGCGGATGTAGCGTGGGCCGAAGAGACACGGGTTCGGCTGGCAGCGGATGCCGTGCGCTTGGATAATTTGGTCGGCCTGCCTGTCGTAGGCGGCACGGATCTGTTCAGACTGTATGAGGTTGAGGACGCTGAGGCAGCGCAGGCGCATCTGGCGAAGGGCCGTGTTTGGAGCCGGATTTTCCCCTACTCAAAGACCTGGCTGCGGCTGGGATTGCCGCATCCTGATCGGTGGGACCAGCTTGAGGCGGCGGTTGAGGGATTGCGTTAATGGCATTGGTTTTGGCCATGGTGTTGGATGCTGCGTTCGGGGAACCGAAGTGGCTTTGGGATCGTGTTGCGCACCCCGCTGTGATGATGGGTCGCGCGGTGGGGTGGCTGGATCAGAGGTTGAACAATCGCACGCGAGGGGCGGGTGTCATTGCAGTGGTCGTTCTTACGTTTGGGGCCTTGGTACTGGGCTTGATCCTGTGGGCCATTCCCGGATTTTGGGTTGAGGTAATTGTTGGCGCAATACTGCTCGCGCAGCGGTCATTGGTGCAGCATGTTCAAGCGGTTGCGGATGCGCTGCGGGTGTCGGTGAGTGATGGGCGGCAAGCGGTGGCGATGATTGTTGGCCGTGATGTCCGCGGCATGGACGGGCCTGCGGTGGCACGTGGTGCGATTGAAAGCGGCGCGGAAAACCTGAGCGACGGGGTGATTGCGCCCGTATTTTGGTTTGCTCTGGCGGGATTGCCGGGCTTGTTGATCTACAAAGTGGTGAACACCGCCGACAGCATGATCGGCTATCGCACCGAAAAGCACGCGGCATTTGGTTGGGCTGCGGCCAAACTGGATGATGTGTTGAATTGGATTCCAGCGCGGATAACGGCCCTGTTTATTTGGTGCGTTGCACCCAACAAGGTGGCGGTTGCTGATATTAAGCGCGATGCGGCGTTGCATCGATCGCCGAATGCAGGTTGGCCGGAGGCTGCAATGGCGCCTGCGCTTGGGGTCTCATTGTCGGGGCCGCGCAGCTATGAAGGTGTGCAGCAGGACTTTCCTTGGGTGAACCCAAACGGGCGCAAGGATGCGGGGCCGGATGATGTGGATCATTCCGTCAACATACTTTGGAAAGCTTGGGGGGTGGCACTCGGTTGTGCAGTTGTGATTGCGCTGCTGTGAGCCTGCGTTAGTCTGGGTCAAACCTGAGGAGAGCCCATGCTGAAACCACTTGTCGTCGCCTTAACCTTTTTCGCTGCCCCCGTTGCGGCACAGCAATGCGGAGGATCGTTTAGTGGCTTCCTAAATAGCTTGGTCGAGGAAGCCGCATCGCACGGGATTGATCGCGCAACAGCACAGGGGTTTCTTGCGGGGGCGCAGCGCGATCAAGCGGTGTTGAATGCAGATCGTTCACAGGGGGTTTTCCAGCGGGACTTCATCGACTTTTCACGCCGCCTGATTTCAAACAACCGGATTCAAAGCGGACGCAACCAAGCGCAACGACAGGATGCCATATTTGATCGCATTGAAGCCGAATTCGGGATTCCGCGTGGGGTGTTGCTGGCATTCTGGGCGTTCGAGACGGATTACGGCGCGGTTCAGGGGAATTTCAACACGCGCAATGCCTTGGTGACATTGGCGCATGATTGCCGTCGCCCCGAGCTGTTCCGCCCACAGGTTTTCGCCGCAATGGAGCTGTTCGCACGTGGCGATTTTGACCCTGCCCGCACCACAGGTGCTTGGGCTGGCGAAATCGGCATGGTGCAGATGTTGCCCGGTGACATCATTGAAAACGGGCGCGATGGCGATGGGGACGGACATGTGAGCCTGAAGACATCCGCGCCGGATGCGCTGTATTCGGGCGCGTCGGTTCTTGCGTCGCTTGGGTGGCAGCCAAACCAGCCGTGGTTGCAAGAGGTGAGCGTGCCGAGTGAAATGAATTGGGCGATGTCGGGAATTGAAACCAAACGGCCTGCGTCAGAATGGGCCGCAATGGGGGTTTCAGCGCGTGAAGGCACATTGGCAAACTTGCCTGCGTCTTTGATTTTGCCGATGGGTCGCAAGGGCCCCGCGTTCCTCGCCTATCCGAATTTCGATGTTTATTTCGAGTGGAACCAATCCTTCGTCTATGTGCTGACGGCGGCGTATTTTGGCACGCGCCTGCAAGGGGCACCCGTGTATAATGCGGGCAACCCTGATGCGGGTCTGTCAGGTGACCAGATCAGGCTGCTACAGGAAAAATTGCAGGCGCGTGGGCATGATGTTGGCGGCGCTGATGGCATTTTGGGTGCGCGTACGCGGATTGCAATTCAGGCAGAGCAAACACGGTTGGGAATGCCTGCAGATGCATGGCCAACGGCATCTTTATTGAACGCACTTTGACAGGTTAGGCGACGAGTGTTGTTGCAGCCTTAAGGTCGACCGACACCAGTTGGCTGACGCCCTGTTCGCCCATTGTCACACCGAACAAACGGTCCATGCGCGACATGGTGACGGCGTGGTGTGTGATGATGAGGAAGCGTGTGTTGGTGCGACGCGTCATTTCATCCAAGAGGTCACAAAAGCGCGTAACATTGGCGTCATCCAGCGGGGCGTCGACCTCGTCGAGTACACAGATCGGTGCTGGATTGGCGAGGAACACAGCAAAGATAAGCGCCATCGCGGTCAGGGTTTGCTCACCGCCAGACAGCAAGGACAGCGTGCTGAGTTTCTTGCCGGGTGGTTGGCACATGATCTCAAGGCCGGCCTCAAGCGGGTCGTCAGATTCAACGAGAACCAGCTTGGCCTCACCGCCGCCAAACAGGTGCTTGAAAAGGGTGCCGAAGGACTCATTCACTTGTTCAAACGCCGTGAGCAGACGCTCTCGGCCTTCTTTGTTGAGGGAGGCGATGCCTGTGCGCAGGGCGCGGATCGCGTCCTCAAGGTCGGTCTTTTCCTTCACCAAGAGGTCGTGTTCTTCCTGAACTTCTTTGGCGTCTTCCTCGGCCCGCAGGTTCACCGCGCCCAGCGCGTCACGCTGGCGTTTCAGGCGGTTCACATCGTTTTCGATTCCGTCCGAGGACGGCATTTTATCGGGATCAACATCAAGCTGTTCGAGGAGCTTTTCAGGGGTGGTGTCCTGTGCTTCAGAGATGCGCTCGACCGCGTATTGCGTGGTTTCCTTGGCCGCGTCAGCGCGGGCCTCGGAACGTGCGCGGGCTTCGCGGGCCTCGGATGCGGTGCGTTCTGCATCGCGTTCCGCCATGGTCGCATCGCGCAGCGCAGTTTCTGACAGGGCGAGCTTATCTGCCGACCCTTTGCGGCGCTCTTCGGCCTCGCCGATAGCGTCTGCAAGCTCGTCACGCTTGGCGGCAATTTCGTCCGGTGCGGTCATCGCCTCTTTCAGCTCGTCTTCAGACGTTTCTTTGCGCTCTTGCAGTTCTGCCGAGCGTTTGTTGGCCGTCTCAAGGCGGTGCTTCCAGCCGCTGACTTCTTTGGTGATTTCCTGACCGCGCTTGGTGCGGGCTTCGCCTTCGCGGCGCACCTCGTCGTAGCCGGACCGTTTGGACATCATCGTCATACGGGCGGCTTCGACGGTCATCTTGATGTCTTCAACCTCATTGCGGGCGTCTTCGAGGTTGCCGAGGGATTTGTAAGTGGCTTCTGCCTCGCTCAGCGCTTTGCGCGCGCTCATGGCTTCTTCTTCGTGGCGCGCCACGGCAAGGCCGCTGGATTCCAGCTTACCGTCTGCCAGATTGCGATCCGCTTCGGCCCGCGAAAGCGCACGGTTAGCATCCGCAACAGCGCCATCGGCGGCACGGCGGGCATCGCGGGCGGCTTGATCAGCCTGCGCCAGTTCCGCAAGGCGCGTGGTCAACATTTCATGGGCTTGGCGCATGCCATCGGCCTTGGCCGTCGCATCGTTGAGGTCCTTTTTCAGGCCCTCCAAACGGTTGAGCTGTTGCAGGCGCAACGCCGCCGCTGATGGCGCATCCTCAGACGCGGCACGAAAACCGTCCCAACGCCACAAATCGCCCTCAATAGACACAAGGCGTTGCCCCGGAGCGAGGTCTTTTTGCAAACGCGCACCATCGGCCGCATCGACAAGCCCCACCTGCCCCATGCGGCGCACCAGAACCTCGGGCACGGACACAAAATTGGTTAACGCCTTCACGCCAGACGGCAGGCTTTGGGGGTGTGGGTAGCTTGGCAGAGCCACCCAACCCGATCCCATATCCGGCGTAACAGCAGGTGCTTTTAGGTCATCAGACAGCGCGGCACCGAGTGCTTTTTCATAGCCGGAATCAACGCGCAGCTGGTCGAGGATTTGCGAACCCTCAGAGCTGTCACGATCCACGAGCTTGGACAGTGCACCGGTTTCAGCCCGCAGCGCGTTGGCCTCGCCTTCGGCTTCGGAGCGCAGTGCGCGGGCATCGGCTTCGCGGGCTTGGGTATCAGCGCGGGCGGCTTCGGCTTCGGCCAGCACAACTTCGGCTTTGTCGGCGGTGGCGCGGGCTTGGCTTTCAGCGGCTTTCGCGGTCTCAAAATCTTGTGCGGCTTTTTCCAGCGCAGCGATGGCTTCGGTACGGGCAACAATCGCACGCTGCGCTTCGGCTTCGTTCTTTTCCAGCGTTTTGCGGTAGTCGTCGATCAGACGTTGGGCAGATTGGTGACGTGCCGCGAGACGCGCGACATCTTCGGTAAGCTGCGCGAGGTCTGCTTCACGATCTGCCAAAATTTGAGCGCCATCGGTTGACGCAACACGCGCGTCTTCAAGGCGCTCGTCATGGCCGATGCTGGCTTTGGCGATCTCGCGGCCTTCCCATTCGAGGCGCTCAATCGTTTCGCCTGCATCTTTGTTCAGGCCAGCCTCACGTTCCATATCAAGGGCCAATTGCTCAATCCGGTTGGTGAGCGTTTCAATGGTTTGCTTTGCGCGCGCTTCTTGGTCGGAAAGGGTGTCGCGCTGCACGTGAAGGCGTTGCAACACGGCTGCTGCAATCGCTTCTTCTTCGCGCAAGGGCGGCAGGGCATCTTCGCAGGTTTGGCGTGACTTGGCAGATTGGCGGGCGGCTGTTTCCGCGCTTGCCGCTTCATTGGTGCGGGTGCGCAATTGGTCCGCTGCGGCGGCGCGGGCTTCGTCGGCTTCTTTCCAGCGACGATAGAGCAGAAGGCCTTCGGATTGGCGGAGTTCATCGCCAATGGCGCGGTACCTTGCGGCTTGGCGGGCTTGGCGGGCCAATGCACCGAGCTGCCCTGCGAGTTGCTCAATCACGTCATCCACCCGCGCGAGGTTCTGTTCAGACCCTTTGAGCTTTAGTTCGGCCTCATGGCGGCGCTGATAAAGGCCCGAGATACCGGCTGCTTCTTCAAGGATACGGCGGCGGGCCTTGGGCTTGGAGTTGATAAGTTCGGCGATTTGCCCCTGCCGCACGAGTGCTGGGGAATGCGCACCGGTTGAGGCATCCGCAAACAGCATCTGCACATCACGGGCGCGCACGTCTTTTACGCCAACCTTATAGGCCGAGCCTACATCACGGGTGATGCGGCGTACGATTTCTAGGGTGTCACTGTCGTTGAAAGCCGCTGGCGCGAGGCGTTCACTATTATCAATGTGCAACGATACTTCTGCAAAGTTACGCGCGGGACGGGTCGCGGCACCTGCAAAGATAACGTCTTCCATGCCGCCGCCACGCATCGCGGTCGGGCGGTTCTCGCCCATGACCCAACGCAGAGCTTCCAGCAGGTTCGATTTTCCGCAGCCGTTTGGCCCGACAACACCTGTCAGCCCGTCCTGAATGATCAGGTCGGTCGGGTCGACGAAGCTTTTGAAGCCGTTAAGGCGAAGGCGGGAAAACCGCATGTGGGTTGCTCGTGTTGATTCTTATAATCTTCAGTTTCACCGTTGGGTCGGCAATGAGTCAACGACCGGACACTGAATGTGGGTGGGTTTAGGTAGTTATCCACAAGATATTGCGCCATTCTGTTTGTCTTTGTCACTTAAATATCCCCGCCGGAGGCTCCTGCAGGCATCAAAACCACGTCGGTTTCTGGCGGATCACGCCGGAATCAGCCTTGACCCAATCGACGACAAAGCCCACAACAAACGGGCATGGTTCAATGCGGTCCGGCCAAGCTGGACTGTGGATCAAATGGGAATGTGGTGCAGGCCGATCCATCTAGGAGGCCAAATGCCACAGCCGCCCCCGCGACTGTAAGCGGTGAGTGTTCGTCCAAGCCACTAAGGGAAACCTTGGGAAGGTGGGCGAAAATCACGATGACCCGCGAGCCAGGAGACCTGCCATGCAACATGTAACTTGCCGTCGGGGATGACGGCCAAAAAGGAACGAATAGAATGAAAAAGTATCTTGCGGCCGCACTGGCGCTGACTGCAACGCCAGCCTTGGCACACCACCCTCTTGGTGGCCTGCCGATGGAAACGCTTGCCCACGGGCTGATGTCCGGCGTCGGCCACCCTGTATTGGGGTTTGACCACCTGTTCTTCGTTGTCGCTGTTGGCGTTCTGGCGCTGTTCACGGCCAACCGCTTCCTGACCCCTGCGGCCTATATCGGCGCGATGCTTGTGGGTTGCGGGTTGATGTATGCAGGCGTTGCCCTGCCGCTGGCTGAGTTGGTGATCGTCGCGTCTTTGATCGTTGCAGGCGGCATGCTTGCCACGGGTCGGGGCCTGTCATCTGGCATGATCGTTGGCGTTTTTGCGCTCTTCGGTCTGTTCCACGGGTCCGCGTTTGGCGGTTCGATTGCCGCTCAAGAAGGTGGTGTCGGCGGCGCAGTTCTGCTGGGTTATCTGGTTGGCCTTGGCGCCATTCAGTATGTCATCGCAATCGCCGCAGGCTTTGTTGTTGAAAAGCTCGGCGCGACATCCGCACTGGCCACGAACGCCCGCCTTGTCGGCGCGGCAGTTACCGGCGTTGGCCTGTTCCTTGCGTTGGAAGTCATCGAAGGCCCGATCGTCGCGATGCTGTCTGCCGCTTAAGCGCCAAATAAATCAATAATGCATGGCGGCCCCGTGGGGCCGTCATTCCGTTTGGAACGACCTTATAAGAGGTAAGAAATGGCTGCGAAGATACCTGCCACCGTCGTCACCGGTTTTCTGGGTGCTGGAAAAACAACACTCATCCGGCACATGCTTGAGAACGCCAAAGGTAAACGCATTGCGCTTATCATCAACGAGTTTGGTGATTTGGGTGTTGATGGTGACATCCTTAAGGGCTGCGGAATCGAGACGTGCACAGAAGACGATGTGGTTGAGCTGTCCAACGGATGCATTTGTTGCACCGTGGCAGATGATTTCATCCCGACGATGGAAATGCTGTTGGGCCGTGATAACCCGCCGGATCACATTGTGATCGAGACCTCGGGGTTGGCGTTGCCACAACCGCTGGTGCGCGCGTTCAACTGGCCGGGTATTTCGACCAAGGTGACGGTGGATGGTGTTGTGACGGTGGTGGATGGCAAAGCGGTTTCCGCAGGCCAGTTTGCCCATAACGTCGCTGCCGTGGATGCGCAGCGCAAGTTAGACGACAATCTTGACCATGAGACGCCGTTGGCCGAATTGTTCGAAGATCAGATCGCATGTGCGGATATGATCGTGGTCAACAAAGCAGATTTGCTGGCAGAAGGCGAAGCAGACCATTTGCGTGCCGTGCTGAAGGCCGAAGCCCGCAAGGGTGTGCAGGTCGTGACAGCTACGATGGGCGCATTGCCTGTCAGTGTTTTGCTCGGCCAGCGTATTGGTGCCGAAAATGATCTGGATGCGCGTCATGAGGTGCATCACCACCATCATGACCACGACGATGATCACCATCACGGCGATCATGAGCACGTGCATGGTCACGACGAGTTTGAAAGCTTTGTCGTCGAGTTGGGTGAGATCGAAGACGCCAATGCGTTTGCCGAAAAGGTCGCCGATGTCATCCGCGCCCATGATATTCTGCGCCTAAAGGGGTTCGCNNGCGATCCAAGGCAAACCAATGCGTCTGACGTTGCAGGCAGTCGGCCCGCGCGTTGATACCTATTTTGACCGCCCGTTTGGGACCGCCCCACGCCTGACACGGCTGGTTGTGATCGGTCAGGCCGGTTTGAAGCACGCGGAGATTGATGCCGCGCTGCGTGCGTGATTGTCGTGGGTAACTGCGCATGATTATCGTGGGTAACTGCGCATGATTATCGTGGGTAACTGCGC
>DQCL01000085.1 GCA_003533975.1 Octadecabacter sp.
ATCCTACCGCGCCTTTGGCACCGAACTGGGCCGCGACGCAACCCCGCTTGAGGCTGATCTGCCGCGTTTTGTGGACCTCGAAAAAGACTTCCACGGCAAAGAGGCGATGCAGGAAATCGGCATCCGCTCGAAATGCGTCACGCTGCTGATTGACGGGCCTGCCGATGCAGACCCATGGGGCCGCGAAGCGCTGATCCATGATGGTCAAAAGGTCGGGCGTCTAACCTCGGGCGGCTATTCCGTAGCCTTCAACAAGTCCATCGGCATGGGCTACCTGCCACCTGAATTGTGCGTGGTTGGCACGAAGGTCAAGGTGCGCATGTTCCGTGAGTTGTGGGACGCAGAAGTTGTACAGGACAGCCCCTATGACCCGAAAAACGAAACCATCCGCAAGAACGCTGACGGCGCTTAACGTTTGCGCCTGACATGTCGTAACCCTCAAAAGGGCGCGTCTTTTGGCGCGCCCTTTGATCGTTTTTAGTTGCTGCGCGGGCCGAAGTCGTCCGCTGTTACAGAACCGTCTTCGTTACGATCAATCATTGCGAACCAGCCAACGCTGCCCGCTACGAATTCGTCGCGTGACACGTTTCCGTCACCGTCCGCGTCGTTAAAGGCAAGTGTCATGCCTTCCATCATCCGACCGCCGCCGTTGCCATTCCCGTGGCCGCCAGCATTCGCGTTCATGTCGGCTTTACGGGTTTCGTCGAACCGAACGTATTCTTCGGCATCGAGGCTGCCATTCTCGTCATCATCGAACATCCCAAACACGAGGCCGCGGCGTTCCGTTAGTTCTTCAACGCTGACTGAACCGTTCCCATCAAGGTCCCAGTTTTCAATGAAATGTGTGCCTGGCGTATCTTGCGCCATAGCGGTGGACGCAGCGAAGGTCAGGGCGAGTGTGATCGTTTTGTACATCTGAATTCCTTTATATGTCATAACCGTATAACGGCGGACAAAAGGATTTCCGTCGCAGGAATGCGGCGCATCAGCTAATTAATGCGCAAACGCAATGTCTAACCGCTGCTTCAACCGTAAATACTGTAATTGCTGGCTTTCGTTTCTGGCGTAGCCCGCCTTTTCGATCGAAGCCCAGTCAATCAGCAACCTGCCACGCATTGCGACGTCAAACAGCTTGGGTTTGATCTTGTGTTTGTAGCCTTTAAAAAACATCTCGCGGTGCATGGCGATTATGCCCGAACGGTCAATCTCTTCTCCGGGCATCTGGCGGTAAATATCAACCTTCAGAAAGTCGACAGTATCGTAAAGCGCCATCTTCATGCGCGCTTCCGTCAGGTCAAACGCATAGGTCATTCCCGGCGCGAGCATCATGTTCTCACTGTGAAAATCACCATGACTCCACGCGCGGGTTTCCTTGGTGTGGTGGACGTCAACGATTTCCTCGCGCAAGATGTCACGCATCCTTTCAACGTCCGCTAAGGGCGCTTCCATTTGGTCATCTTCGATCCGCGCGTTGATCTCATGGACCATCCATTTGCCGTCGAACTTCCCCTGTTTGCGCTCTTTAAACTCGTGCATCGCCGTCAACCAAAGCCCAGCCCGCCGGTAAACCTGTCGCGTTGTTTGCAGCTGTTGTGATTGCTGTAATCTTTGCCCTGCGGTGCGAAAATCAAGGAAATCCATAGCAAAGAACGTGCCGGCCTTAGACAGATAAACCGGTGTCGCAGTCCCCAGTTTGTCGTAGGTCTGAAAATGCGCGTTCAGCTGTTTCAAACCCTCAAACTCTTTCGCCAATCGCGTAGTGACGTCCGATGTGAAATCAATCTTCATCGCATAAATATCGTCACCCAGGATGACTCGCAGAACCTGACGCTCTAATGGAAAGACCGGAGAGGTGAAAATCCGCGCAACTTCAGGCTCACCGTCAAACCCCATCGCATCCGCGAATTCACGTAGCATCGCGCTAATCGCTTGGAAATTGGGGTCAGTTTTGCTCAACATGGGGCATTTTTGCGCGTCTATCTCTTGGGGTCAACGTGAACAAACTGGCGCCGCCCAATTATGGCGAACTGTCCTAAAGTACAGGGTAAATTTACCATGCTTGCCGCAATTGCGTCACGAGCATGCCCGTTTGCTGCATTAGAAATGGCCCAACCGAGAACAGACATCGGAAAGAGCAGAGATGAGATTCCAACCAGAGCTTCAGGCGTTAGCCCCATGGGTCGCAGCGTTCGGCATCACACCCCAGACACGTATCTCAACCCCTTCGGGTGACCGCGAAGCGCGTGATTTGCAAATCGGTGACATGGTCAACACCCGTGACGACGGCGCCCAGCCCATCACCAACACCCGTGAAGCATTCGCCGCCCCGTCTGAGCGCAACCATTATCCCGTGTGCATCGCACAGGGCGCTCTGGGGTTTGGGTGTCCGCGTGCAGACCTCAGCCTTGGACCACAACACCGCGTGCTGTTTGAACACATCCGCGTGCCGTTGATGTTTGGTACGGATGCCGTTCTGGTGCGTGCGAAATCACTCGCCGTCAGCCATCCCAATGTCAAAGTCACCCGCGCTAAGGTGCCCGTTAGCTACATCCAGATTTCACTGGAAGAGCAGGGCGTGATATTTGCCGAAGGTGTACCCATTGAAACGATCATGCCCGATGGCGAATGTGATTTAGACTACATGACACTTCGTTCATGGGAATTGATGGTCGCAGTCGCCTAAGAAAGCTGCCGCCTAAGCAAACCGTGCAGGCGACAGTCGCGCCACCATGTCCGCTTGAATTTGCGGCGTATTCCCAACGGCCAGATCCGCGGCCAGTTGACTCGCGGCAGGTGCGGTTTGAAAACCATACCCGCCTTGCCCAGCCATCCACACAAATGACGGATCAGCCTTGTCTGGTCCCAACACCAAATTGCGGTCCGGCGCGAAGGTGCGCAGACCCGCCCAGTTGGACAAAAGCCGCGTTACCGGTTCCGTCACATGCGCTTCATACCGCGCGAGTCCCTCAGCCAGCATCATATCATCCGCCCACGCATCCATCGGCGGCATAAGCACTTCTTCCGCTGGCGACACAAGCAACGCACCCGCGTCCGGCTTCGCATACCAACTCTCACCAGAACCAAACAGGATCGGCCAACCTGAAACATCATGCCCACCGGGGGCAGGGATGCGGGCTATAGACCGGCGCAGTGGAGTCACACCAAGCGGCGCAATCCCCGCCATTTCAGCCACCACATCAACCCAAGCGCCCGCAGCGTTCACGACAACTCGGGCCTTCAAAACCTCATCGCCAAGACTAACGTCCCAACCCGCCGTCGTGCGCGTCACCGCGGTCACTTCAGCAGAGGTGCGTACACCCCCGCCATTGCCACGGACTTCGCTTGCGAAATTCTGCACGAGGCGATCCGTATCCAGATCCCACGAATCGACGTCATATCCAACACGTGTCACCCTATCGTTCAGGATCGGTAACATCGCACGGGCATCGGACAGGCTGATGGCCTCCAGATGCATCGCTGTCATATCCGTATCAAACGCATCTTTATCGTCGGCCGTCCCAATCAACATCAGCCCGCGCGGGCTCGTTACGCCGCCATTCGCCTCGAAATGGTAGTCGCGGCTGGCCTCATTCAGCGCAATCGTCGACGGCAGCCCGTAGCTTTCCTCAAACAATGCCGCAGAGCGCCCCGATGCGTGATACGCGAGCGCGCTTTCACGTTCCAACACCACAACGTGCCCGTGATGGGACAAACGCGCGCCAACAGACGTGCCCGCGATACCGCCACCAATGACTAGAAAATCAATCATACCTCAACGCCCCGCAGCGAGCGTAAAAACAGCCCGACACCACCGATCAACAAGATCATGATAATCCCGATCAGAAAGCTACCTTCCCCACCGTTTGTTCCACCTGCGCCGCGATATGGCATGTGTGCGATCCCTCAACTGACTTGAGGACACTTTAGGGAGGAGCACGAAAAAGGAAAGGGGAGGAACGGATGACCGCTGCGCGGACGAAGCGGCTGTTCGCTGCAGTTGCATCAATGGCCGCTTACTGCACATTGGTGTGGTCAAAAAAAGTATGGCACGTTGTCTGAATCGTGCCATGCGCGCGAATGCAAACTTTTGGCAAGCACCTTATCCGACGGCTTGCTGTCAGCGATATCGCCAAAGGACTGCAAGATGTTCATATAGGTATTCACTATTCTGGGTGTGCATTCCGCTAAGCCGGAAAGTACCTTCAGCTTTCGCTACATCTTTCATATTTCGTTAAGAAATATTCAGTTGAAACGATCCGGACACTATTTTGCCATCTTGACGCCAAACTTTTGATGCTTGGTGATTTTATAAGAGAAACAGATCAAAGCAACAACTGGACTGGAACTATGGAAGTGCAAAGCCTGCGGCCAAGCGCTCGTTTTACGAGTTTTCTTCGCAACTTTCGAAACAAGACCGACGGCTCTGCAACTGTCGAAGCCGTACTTTGGCTTCCGCTTTTTGTAGTCTTCTTTGTCATGGTTGCGGATGTCTCGTTCGCGTTTCACAGGCAATCTCAAATCATGCGTATCGTTCAGGATGGTAACCGTGCCATTTCGGTTGGGCGAATTGTAAATCAGGCGGAACTTGAAACCTATATAGCAACCCGTTTGGCCAGTTTTACCAGCAATGCGGCGGTCACAAGTGTGATTGATACGGGCACAATCACGACGCAGGTGCGTGTTCCAATCGAAGACCTCGTAGCGGTCGGCATGCTTAACTTCTTGTCGGGCTATAGCGTTGGCGTTACCAACCATCAATTCATCGAGTATTGATCATGAAAAAAGCTTTATTCACTTACCTGATCGCACGCCACCGCAATGGTGATGAGGACGGTGGCATATACATCTTTGGCCTTTATATCTTTGCAGCAATTGCGATGATCAGCGGCATCGCAATTGACGTGTCCCATTTAAACGCTGAGCGTACGAGATTGCAGTACACAACGGACCTCGCCGCACACGCCGCGCTCTACAACCGCGATAGCAAGACCAGCCTTGAGTCGATCACAGCGGCGTTGGCTGTTGTCGAAAAGGTTATGCCGGCAAACGAATATGGGACAATCTTGACGGCCAGTGACTTTCATTTTGGCACATATGATCATGTGACTGATAGCTTCGTAACGGATTCAACCTTAACCACAGCAGTTCTGGTCAATGCGCGCAGGGAAGCGGCTGGCGGTAACCCTGTCAGCAACTTTCTGTTACAATTTGCAGGCTTCTCGGCCTTCGATGTGTCCGCACAGGCAGTCTTTACCACCTTCCGTCCGGCCTGTCTGCGCGAGGGGTTCGTTTCAGAAGGTGTCGTCGACATCCAGTCCAACAACGGCTTCTCAAGCGGGTTTTGCATCCATTCGAATACACACGTGTCGCTGAACCAGAATAACTATTTCGAAGAGGGCACGATCGTTTCCATGCCCGATTTGGACGATCTTGATCTTCCAAATTCTGGTTTCGAGAATAACGAGGGACTTCAGGTTGCGCTACGTCAAGGCAGGCAGCACATCCGGGTATTGAGCATGCTTGACGAGATTGCCGAAGGGCTCTTTGATTTCAATTCAGAACACATGCCTGCCTACATCACTGACCCGATAGTAAATTATCATTTCGACCGCACATATGACCCCGCCGACTTCGTGCCAGGCACGATCAATTACCTCGATTGTAACCATGCGACTTTGGATGGCGGCATATACACTGATTTGGTCATCTATTCGGAATGTGACGTTAAGTTTGGTAATGGCGTCATTCTTGAGAATGTTGTTATCTTTTCTGAAGATACGTCTAGGAAAGCATTCACCGCTTCGGCTGGTCTCCAAGTCGGACGCGATGACGATTGTGCTGCCGATGGCGGGGGACAGCTTATCACTTATGGTGGAATGAATTTTCCTTCCAGCTTGCAGCTTTATGGTGGTCAGTTGATTGCGCTTGGCGACATTGAATTTGCGGCAAATGCTGACGGGATCGAGGGCGCGTCCATGATTTCTGCCGGCGAGATCAACGGCACATCCAATATGGATATGGCATTCTGCGGGACAGGCATGGAAAATAATTTTGAAGCGGAGTATTTCCGTCTAGCTCATTGAGGTAGCGGCGTTGATGTCAGAGGTTAACAACCCTTAACCTGACACACCGCGATCCGCCAAAGCCGACCTTCATGCAACTTGCAGCATCGGTCACTCCGGGCTCAGAACGGGCATTCACCAAAAAAGGCCCGCCATCACTGGCGGGCCTTTCTTTCATTTACGAACCCAGCTTATTGCGGAATTTCACCTGTCAGGCCTTCGACGTAGAAGTTCATACCGGCCAAGCCGTCGTCTGAGTAATCAGCAGCGGTTTCACCCTCAGCCAGCCACGCAGAGCCGTCCTGCTTGTTAATCGGGCCAGTGAACGCGTGGTATTCACCAGACGCCAATTCTGCGACCATTGCTTCAGCTGATGCCTTTACGTCCGCAGGGATCGCGTCGGAGATTTCACCGATGCCAACCATGCCAGCGCCGATACCATCCCACGTGGATGTGCTTTCCCATGTGCCGTCCATAACAGCC
>DQCL01000204.1 GCA_003533975.1 Octadecabacter sp.
TTGGGCAACCCCTCCAGCATCAGCCTGCGATTTTCTGCGTAAACCGACAGGTTGCCCTGCAACTCATCCTCGCAATCCATCGCCGCAAGGGCCGCGACCTGGCTGGCATGGGGCGGGCAGATGAACATGTTTTGTGCTAGGCGTTCAATCTTGCGAACGTGGTCTTTCGGAACAACCATCCAGCCCACGCGCCATCCCGTCATCGAGAAATACTTGGAAAACGAGTTGATGACGTAAACCTCATCCGTCACCTCAAGCGCACTCACTGCGCGGCCCTCGTACCCCAACCCATGATAGATCTCATCGCTGATGAACGCGGCACCCGTCGCAGCACAAGCCTCCGCCAAACTGCGCATCGCATCAATATCAAGCATCGTTCCAGTCGGGTTCGCTGGCGACGCTACGATCAACCCCGCCAAGTCATGCGCAGAGACATCACCAGCCACAGGCTGCATACGGGCTTCCAGTGTCGTCGGCATATCCACAGGAAACAAACCTAATGCCCTCAAGGTTTGGCGATATGACGGATAGCACGGCGCCCCGAGCCCGACACGCTCTCCGGTGTCAAACAACGCAGAAAACGCGAGCAAGAATGCGCCGGACGCGCCCGCCGTGATGACCACGCGATCGGGGTCCAAATCCAGATCATACCAATCGCGGTAATGCTGCGCGATCCGTGCGCGCAGTTCAGGCAGCCCAAGTCCAACAGTATACCCAAGCGGATCGCCAACCATGTCAGCGGACAACCGCTCAATCGCTGCTTTCGGCGCACCGGTCCCCGGCTGCCCCACTTCCATATGGATAATATGGCGTCCTGCAGCTTCCGCCGCCCGTGCTTGCTCCATCACATCCATCACGATGAAAGGATCAACGTCGCCCCGCCTTGAGTTTCGCATGCTACCCGCCCTATTCTTCTTTGAACCCTGTTTGCCCTGTCCAACCGGAGCCCGTCAATGCGCCTCTCGATCTTGTCATTTTGTCTGAGCGCATGTTTGGCGTTCACGAGCCTCGCAACGCCGGCAAGCGCTGTAAATCTGATCCGTGACGCCGACATCGAACACAGCCTCGACCAATTGGCCGCCCCTATTTTACGGGCCGCGGGTCTCAACCCGAACAATGTGCGCATTTTGATCGTGAATGACCGCGGACTGAACGCCTTCGTCATCAATGGTCGTGCGATTTTTATTCATTCGGGGCTCCTACAGCGTGTAACAACGGCAGCACAGCTACAATCCATCATTGCCCATGAGGCGGCCCATATTTCCAATGGCCATATTTCACGGCGTCTCACCAATCTGCGTGGGGCGAATTCGGCTGCTGGGTTTGGCCTCGCCTTAGCCCTAGCCGTTGCTTTAGCGTCTGATAATGCCGCAGCAGCCGGTGGTATCGCGGCAGGTGCGACTGGGGCAGCACGACGCCAGTTTTTTTCCCACACGCGTGCGGAAGAATCCGCCGCTGATCAATCAAGCATCCGCTTCATGCTACGCGCAGGCGTTGACCCTACCGCATCCATCGAAGTGCTTGAGATCTTTCGCGGCCAAGAGGCGCTGTCGGTTTCACGCCAAGACCCTTACGCACGCACGCACCCCCTCACCAATGATCGTATCCGCGCATTACGCGGTTTGGTCGCCGCCAATCCGGGCGCAGCCGAGGCCAACGCGAATGCCGATTTCTGGTTCGCCCGCACCCAAGGTAAACTCAGCGCGTTTGTTCAAAATCCAGGTTGGACCCTGCGCCGCGTTCGCAATGACGACTCCCCTATTGGCATCATGCGCCGCGCTGTAGCCTACCACCGTCAAGCCGATGCAAACCGCGCCATCCGCGAAATGCAAACCCTCCTCGCGCAATACCCAAACGATGCGTACTGGTACGAACTTTATGGCCAAATCCTACTTGAAAGCCGCCAACCCGGCCCAGCCGTTCAAGCCTACCAAAACGCGGTGTCCCTCAATGGTAACGAACCTTTGATCCTGGCGGGCTATGGTCGCGCGCTTCTGGCGCTGGATACCCCTGACAGCAACGCTCGCGCAGTACGCGCACTCGAACGATCCCGCGCACTTGACGGACAGGCCTCCAACACCCTTCGTGACTTGGGCCAAGCGTATGCACGCACGGGACAGCCTGGCCTGGCCTCACTCGCAACAGCCGAGCGTTATGCCCTCCAAGGACGGCTAGATGACGCGATTGTACACGCAACGCGTGCGGCAGATCGCCTACCGCGTGGCTCCGCCCCTTGGCAGCGCGCCCAAGACGTGCTTTCTGCTGTTCAATAATTTTTGACGGAGTTTCCAATGCGCCTGACGTCCACTTTTGCTGCCCTGATGATGACAGCCTCCAGCGTGTTTGCCCAAGACACGATGACCGACGCAGAGCGTACGGAATTTCGCGCCGAAGTCCGCGCCTACTTGCTGGAAAACCCAGAAGTCCTGATGGAAGCCATCGCGGTGCTGGAAAATCGCCAAGCACAAGCCGAACTCCTGCGCGACGATCAACTTGTCGCCACCAATATAAATGCACTGGTTGATGACGGGTTCTCATATGTGGGGGGTAACCCTGACGGTGACATCACGATTATTGAATTCACGGACTACCGCTGCGGGTTCTGCCGCCGCGCACATCCAGAAGTCGCAGAATTGATCGAAACGGACGGCAACATCCGCATCATCACCAAGGAATTCCCAATTCTGGGCGAGCAATCGGTTATCGCGTCCCAATTCGCTGTTGCAACAAAGATCGTCGCTGGGGATGAAGCCTAACAACTCATCTCAGACGCGCTTATGAACATGCGCTCGGATGTGACGCCCGCCAGCCTGTCTGCCCTTGCTTCTGCATTTGATTTGGACGGCGATGCAATCATGGCCGAAATGGACAGCCCCGAAGTGCGCGAAGTACTGGCCAGCAACCGCGCCCTTGGGGATCGCATGCAGATCACGGGCACTCCGACGTTCGTATTTGGTGACCAACTGGTACGCGGCTATGTCGACCTCGCCCAAATGCGCAAAATCATCGCCGAAGAACGCGAAGACAGCTAGGTCCTAACCACACACCTAATCGGATTGGCGAAGCCAATTCGATATTCAGCTTTCAACAGCAGCCGCAGCGTCCAACTCAGCCGCTTTCGCCTCAACTTGCTCAACGATGTGCTCAACCATCTCGTCATTGCTCAGCTTATGGGATTGCTTGCCCGCAAGGTAAACCATGCCAGCCCCATTGCCGCCGCCGGTAAATCCAACATCCGTCATCAAGGCCTCACCGGGTCCGTTCACTACACAGCCGATAATGCTCAGGCTCATTGGTGTCTTGATGTGGGACAA
>DQCL01000093.1 GCA_003533975.1 Octadecabacter sp.
CGCCCGACCTGAATGTCGATCGCTTCAAGTGTTGTCCACGCAAGTTCAGCGGGGAATTTGTGGGCAATCGCCCAGCGTGGTGTGGTTGAACGAAATCCAAGCCGCGCCTGTAGCGCGAGATCATCCACCTTATACACAACACCGTCGATGTCATACCCAAGGGTCGCACGCTGGGTTTCGATTTTTCGATAATGTGCAATCATCGCATTGGGGCCGGCGCAGGTTTGCGTCAGCGGGTTGGTTTGAAAACCAAGTGCCTGAAGTCGCGTAATAGCGTCCGATTGGGTGGTTGCGAGCGGTTCAGACAACGCGCCCCACGCATAGGCAAAAAACTTGAGCGGGCGCGATTTGGTAATGCTCGCGTCCAACTGGCGCAGCGAGCCAGCAGCTGCGTTACGAGGGTTTGCAAAGGTTTTGGCACCCGCTTCGGTCTGACGCGCGTTCAATGCGTCAAAATCAGCGTGGGACATGTAAACTTCCCCGCGCACTTCAAGAATGTCTGGGGCAAACGATAGATTATGCGGAATGTCAGCAATGGTAAGCGCATTCTCGGTCACATTTTCACCAGTGCTTCCGTCGCCGCGTGTTGCAGCCTGCATGAGCAAGCCATTTTCATACCGCAAAGACAGCGAAAGCCCATCAATCTTAGGCTCGGCTGTGTATATTAACGAGCCCTGCTCCAATCCGAGAAATTTGCGGACGGATTGGTCGAACTCAGCCACATCATCGTCGTTAAAGGCATTCCCAAGTGACAGCATTCGTACGACATGCTGAATTTTCCCAAATCCGTCTGATGGGGCCGCCCCGACTTTTTCGGTCGGGCTATCGGACTGTTTCAGGTCGGGGAACCGCGCTTCGATTGCAGCCATACGCCGTTTAAGACCATCGTACGCGGCGTCTGAAATTCGTGGGGCGTCGGCTTGGTGGTAGTCTTCATTGGCCTGCGTCAAAAGCAGAGCAAGCCGCGCAAGTTCTTGCGCGGCTTCAGTTTGGGTCAGAATTTCCACCGATATCTCTGCCGTCACACCCTACCCCCGTCGTTGCTAAAGCAGTTAACCTTTAGCCTAGTGATAGGTCTGAGACGAGAGCAGGTCCAGCCCTGCGCGGAACCAATTGAACCGCAAAACACTGCAAGAACTCCCGTAGACTTAAGCGCGCGTTACGCGCCGACGGCAATTTTTTCGGGATCGTGTATGCTCACTGGTTCAGGATCGCGCAACACATACCCTCGTCCCCAAACGGTTTCGATGTGATTGTCGCCGCCCGTCGCCTCAGAAAGTTTTTTGCGAAGCTTACAGATGAACACGTCAATGATCTTCAATTCCGGTTCATCCATGCCGCCATAGAGATGGTTCAGGAACATTTCTTTGGTTAACGTCGTCCCTTTGCGCAACGATAGCAATTCAAGCATCTGGTATTCTTTGCCAGTCAGATGCACGCGTTGGCCGTGAACGTCAACGGTCTTGGTGTCGAGGTTAACCCGCAGGCTGCCGGTCTCGATAACCGACTGCGCATGGCCCTTGGAGCGGCGAATGATGGCGTGAATACGGGCCACTAGTTCTTCCCGGTGGAAAGGTTTAGTCAGGTAATCATCCGCGCCGAACCCGAAGCCCTTGATCTTGCTTTCGGCATCGTCAGACCCAGAGAGTATGAGAATCGGTGTTTCCACTCGCGCTAGGCGCAATTGGCGCAACACTTCGTGCCCGTTCATATCCGGCAGCCCCAGATCCAAAAGGATCAAATCGTAATCATATAGTTTTGCGAGATCGATCCCCTCTTCCCCTAGATCCGTCGTATAGACGTTCAGGTTTGCATGGCTCAGCATCAGTTCGATGCTTTTGGCCGTGGATGGATCATCTTCTACCAGCAATACGCGCATTTAGTCTTCTCCGCTCTTTTCGGTGTCTGTAAAGACCCTAGAGTCACAATGGTTAACTACACGTTACCGGATGCAAAGAACTTTTTGACTATACCTAGGGTTGTCTGTATTTTTGTAGAGATGTTGCCTTTAATGCAACTTCGCCATGGTCCCGAACAGCAGACTCCCATTCGGTCAACTCATCCACTGAAAGCCCGTACATCTCTTGGGCTTCTTCGCGCGATAACAATCCAAATGCTACTGCGCGCACAACGCAGGCCTTGCGCGATGCAACCCAGCGGCGCGTTTCCGGCACAGGTAGGTCGGCCCGTGTCATAACGGACCCGTCTGGTAGTTTTACGGACCGTGGCCCATCAATTTTTCGTAAATACATCTCTCACACCCCTATGTGGTCTTTCATGGGATGCTTTTTGCAGCTAACGGCCTAATGAGTGGTAAAGCTGCCCCTTGAGAGTAGTTACACTTTTCCTATATTTCCACGGATATACCCGTTAGGACGCCCTATGCCCCTTGATCATCCGCTCAACTCGCTCGGCTTTGCCAAGCCACCATCCGAAACCCGTGTCGTAGTTGCGATGTCTGGTGGCGTGGACAGTTCCGTTGTTGCGGCGATGCTGGCAGAGGAAGGTTACGACGTTGTTGGGGTCACGTTGCAGCTTTATGATCATGGCGCTGCTTTGGCTAAAAAGGGTGCATGTTGTGCGGGCCGCGATATTCATGATGCGCGGCGGGTAGCTGAGGAAATGAACTTCCCTCATTACGTTTTGGACTACGAGAATACGTTCAAAGAAGCCGTGATTGATGAATTCGCAGACAGCTATCTGGCGGGCGCGACCCCTGTTCCCTGCATTCGCTGCAATGAGCGTGTGAAATTCAAGGACCTGCTGGAAACGGCGAAGGACTTGGATGCCGATTGCATGGCGACCGGACATTACATTCAACGTATGATGGGTGATGATGGGGCTCAGCTTCACTCCGCCGCGGATGCGTCCAAAGACCAAAGCTATTTCCTGTTTTCCACAAC
>DQCL01000356.1:0-646 GCA_003533975.1 Octadecabacter sp.
GCAATCTTGAGGCGTTGATTGATCGGAAGTCGTTTTATTGGCTTGTTGATATTGGTGAGACGGCTGAACACGATGGGATGAACTGGTTTGGTGTGCGATCCGGCGGGCAGTTTTTCCCTATCATTCCCGCGGCGGAGTTAGACGTTTAGTGCTGCGTTTTGGTGCAAACCTGACGATGTTGTTCACTGAGTACCCGTTACTTGAGCGCCCGATGGCTGCAGCAAAGGCGGGGTTCGACGGTGTGGAAATCTTGTTTCCTTATGATGTGAACGCGGCTGAACTGGGGACGGCCCTCGCGCGGGCCAAGATGCCGTTGGCGTTGATCAACTGCCCGCCACCCAACTACGCGGATCCAGACGGGCCGCGCGGGTTTGCAGCTGTTGTGGGGGAAGAAGCACGGTTTCAGCAGTCATTTCGGAGGACGATCCGCTACGCTGGTGCGCTGGGTGCCGAGCATGTGCACATTATGGCAGGCGTCGCTGAGGGGTCGGAAGCGCAGTCTTGTTTTATCGAAAACCTGAAATGGGCGGCTGCATTCGCACCAAAGCAAAGCCTGACGATTGAACCGATCAACACCCACGACATGCCGGGGTATTTCCTGAACAGTTTTGATCTGGCGCTTGAGGTGTTGGACGAGGTCGATGCC
>DQCL01000356.1:751-3156 GCA_003533975.1 Octadecabacter sp.
GTGCCAGATCGCCACGAACCAATAGGGGGTGAGTTCGACTACCCTGCGTTCTTTAGCCTATTGAAAAAACAAAACTATAAGGGTTGGGTGAGTGGTGAATATTGCCCTGCCGGACGCACCGAGGAAAATCTTTCTTGGATCAGCTGACGTGCTGCTGACAGTATGCTGTCAGCAGGGGTGTGACAGAAGGTTCTCATCAACAAACCCAAGGAGATGAGAAATGACTGAACAACCAATGACCGCCTGGATCGAAATTCCGGTGACTGACCTCGATGCATCCCACAAATTCTATGATGCCGCTTTTGGCTGGGCGTCGCAGCTGGTGACAGATATGGGGCCAAACCCGTTTGTTATCCTGAACGGGGCTGACAATGGCGGTGGCGGGCATTTGTACCCGGGCAAGCCAGCCGCAAATTCTGGTACGACCGTTCATTTGACAGTGACTGATACGCTGGAAGCTACAGCAGAGCGCGTAGGCAAGGCCGGCGGACAGGTGCTTGGGCCTATTGTTGAAATTCCGGCGGGCCGTTTTCAATACATGACTGATCTGGATGGCAATTCCATCGGTATGTTCGAACTGAAAGCCGCTTAATGAAAAGAGTTCACAAATGAGACGTGCCGACCGCCTGTTCCAGATCGTTCAGTATCTGAGGGGCGGTCGGCTGCTGACTGCGCAAATGCTGGCTGAACGGCTCGAGGTTACAAAACGAACCGTGTACCGCGATGTGGCGGATTTGATCGGTTCAGGTGTGCCGATCGAGGGCGAGGCCGGTGTCGGCTATGTGATGAGGGCAGGGTATGATCTACCGCCGCTGATGTTCAACTCGGAAGAGATCGTGGCGCTTGTGGCGGGTGCGCGGATGATCCGCGCGTGGGGCGGGGCGTCGATGGCCGCCGCCGCCGAAGAAGCACTGGTAAAGATCGAGGCTGTGCTACCCGATGATGCGCGCGCGAAGGCCGCGGCTGTGCCGGTACATGCTTTCACGATGCACAACATGACGGACGATGTTCGTGCGCGGATCGACCGGATTGAAACCGCAGCGGATGGCCGTATCAGGCTGGAGTTGGATTACGCTGACCAACACGGCGTGTCTTCGCTGCGCGTTATCCGCCCTCTGGGGCTGTGGTTTTGGGGCAAGGTCTGGACCGTTGTCGGCTGGTGTGAATTGCGCGACGATTTCCGCATGTTCCGGTTGGACCGTATTAAGGGCATGCAGGAAATCGGGCCGTTCAAGGTCGAGAAAGGCCAGTCGTTGCGGGATTTCTTTGCGTCCCCAGATCGCGGCGCGCCGTCGGCGCGGTAAGTCGCCCGATTTCTTTTCCTAAAACACAAAATTCAATATCAAGACAGGAAGGCCGATGATCAAAACGAGCTTGAGGCACAAAGCCATACAGATTTGCGACGATAAGATTGCCAAGAAAGGTGACGCCGTGGGGCTTTCATTTTATGCGTTCTTCGCAAACAAGAATGATGACCCAGAGCTGCTCATGGAGGCGGCGGAATGGTGGATCAAAACCCATCGTCTGGATCATTTCGAGAAGGCTGTGAAGATACGTGATATGTTGAATACAGGTCTTTGATATTCGCACGCACGGTCGGCCCCGGGTAAGAAGCCGACCGCCCAAATTTTGTGATCAGCGTTTACCTAATTGCTTAGAGATTGCGCGAGGCGCATGAGTTGGACGGCTTCGGTGCGATACCCGAATTGGTCGGTGCCTCGGTTGGCATTGGCCAGCGCGATGGCGTCATCCCAACCCCAATCGTTGAGATAGGTGTCATCCCGTAAAAGTTGCCCGAAGCCCGCAATAGAGGCCGCGAATAGGGCGTCTGTTCCGGGGGTGCCTGTGCTGGTGAACGGGGTCTCGATCAGCTGGCTGACATCTTCACCGGGGGCCTTGTAGCGCAGGCGCAGAAAGCCGAGTTCGTCTGATATGCTGGTCGTTTCGGCCGCTTGGTAGCGCAACGGGTCAGAGAGCTGTGCGGGAGAGCCAACGGGCGTGATCTCATAGATCGCAGTGACAGTGTGGCCCGCGCCAAGCTCGCCCGCATCAACGGCGTCGTTGTTGAAGTCTTCACGTGCAAGGGCGCGGGTTTCATAGCCGATGAGACGGTATTCTGCGACGGTTGACGGGTTGAACTCCACTTGGATTTTCACGTCATTGGCGATGGGGAACAATGCGCCCGTGAGGTTGTCGACGAGGACTTTTTGCGCCTCTGAGAGGGTGTCGATGTAGGCCGCCGTGCCGTTGCCGTTCTGGGCGAGGCTTTGCATGGTGGCGTCCTGCAGGTTGCCGCGACCAAAGCCGAGGACGGACAGGTAGGTTCCGCTGTCGCGTTTGTCCTCGATGTAGGTTTCCAGACCGCGCGGGTCGGACAGGCCAACGTTAAAATCACCATCCGTGGC
>DQCL01000146.1:0-17483 GCA_003533975.1 Octadecabacter sp.
TCATGCACATTGGGCTCGAAGCTGACATTCGCTCTATCGATCCCGCGACTTCCCCAACAACCGCCCAATTATAAACGACGTGCGTGGGGCATAGACATAGCGGGTGCGGGTTTCGCGGGTTTCGCGAACGCGCATACGGCTGAGGCCGAACACCACTAGTCCGATGTGGCCGAGTGAGATGAAATAGAACAGCGCGGCGGGGCCGAAGTTTTCGATCAGCACGGATGTCACCCAAGGGGCGGCGATGGCACCAGTGGCATAGAAAAACATCAGGGCGGCGGAGAGCTCGATCCGTTCTTCGGGTTTGGCAAAGTCATGGGCGTGGGCCGCGGCGACTGAATAGACTGGGAACGTTGTGAGGCCAAAGAACGCGGCACTGAGCATCACGCCCGCCGTGCCAAGGCCCGATGCCGCGACCGTGACAGCGCAAGACAATACCGAGGCAACCGAAAGCCAGATCAGCACCCAACGGCGGTCAAATTTATCCGCGAGCCAGCCCGTTGGATATTGTGCCAGCGCACCGCCAGCGACGAAGGCGGCAAGGAACAACCCGATCTGGCTCGCGGCGAGGCCGACTTCTTGGCCATAGATCGGGCCGACCATTCTGAACGATGCGCTCGACATTGCGGCGACCAATACGCCCGCAACGGCAAGTGGGGACATTTGCCATGCGAGCGCTGGGCGCAGGCGCGGGGCATCGGGCGTTTCGGGCTGCGGAACGCGGGTGAGCGCCAAGGGAAGCATCGCCGCGCAGCACAGGATCGTCAGCAAATTATAGGCGATATAGGTTTCCATGCTGGCCAGCGAGCCGATCATCAATTGCGCGACCAGACTGCCACCCATGTCGACCACGCGGTACAGGCCCATCGCGCGTCCGCGTGAGGCATTGGTGACTTTGGCTTGCAGCCAGCTTTCGATGACGGTGTAGCAACCTGCGATGCAAATGCCTGACATGATGCGCAAGAGTGCCCATGCGGTTGGGTCGAAAATAAGGATGTGGCCCGCCATGCCGATGGCACCCATCGCTGTGAAAACCGCAAACGCGCGGCTGTGTCCGACGTCCCCCATCAGGCGCGGTGCCCACCAGCAACCGATGAAAAATCCGGTAAAATGCATCGAGCCGAGGAAACCGACCTCAGCGCGGCTGAACCCGCTTCCAAGGCCCGTCAGCGCATCCAGCGGGCCAACGGCGCCAGATGAAAGCTGTAGCAAAGTCACGGAGAGAAATAGGGCTGCAAAGGAAATCATGAGTCTCATGAGGGTATAAGGGCCCGATCCGAGCGGCGGCGCTAGTGCTTAATCGACAGGTGGTGTCGCGGATGGGGTATTCTGGCGGAAAGCAAACGTCCGGGGTTGCCATCATGAAACGCGAAGTTAGCTTACGGATAAATTTGGATAAGCAGGGGTACAGGTATGAAACAGGTCGAGCTTGGTCGCACAGGAATTATGGTCAGTGATTGGTGCCTTGGCACGATGACGTTTTCGACGCAGACCCCCGCCGATGATGCGCATCGCCAGATTGATATGTGTTTGGATGCAGGGATTAACTTTCTGGATACGGCGGAAATGTATCCGGTGAACCCGATGCGCAAAGAGACTGTCGGGAATTCAGAAAAATGCATTGCTGACTGGATTGCCAAGTCAGGGCGGCGCGAGGACGTTGTGGTGGCTACCAAAGCCGGCGGTGATAGCCCTATGATCCGAGGTGGCGAGGGTTATAGCGCCGATAACATTCTGGATATTTTGGACGGTAATCTTCAGCGTCTCGGGACGGATTACATTGATTTGTACCAACTTCATTGGCCCATGCGCGGTTCGTACGCGTTTCGCCAGAACTGGCTGTATGACCCGAGCAAGCAAAACCGGCAGCAGACGTTGGACCACATGGGGGGTGTGCTGGAAAAGTTGAAAGAAGCGCAGGCCGCTGGCAAAATTCGCAGCTTCGGGATGTCCAATGAAAGCGCTTGGGGCGCGACCAAATGGATTGACGTGGCCGAAGAATTGGGCGCGCCGCGTATGGCGTCCGTGCAGAACGAGTACTCGCTACTGTATCGCCACTATGACACTGATTTGGCTGAAATGTCGGTGAATGAAGATGTCGTGTGTTTTTCCTATTCACCACTGGGCACAGGGCTTTTGACGGGGAAGTACCAGAACGGCGCCGTGCCGGAGGGGTCGCGCATGACGCATGGGCCCAAATTAGGAGGGCGGGTCACCCCGCGCGTTTTCGCGGCTGTGGATGCCTATCAGGCCGTTGCAGACCTGCACGGGATGTCGTTGGCGCATATGGCTATGGCGTTCCAACGCTCGCGACCGTTCAAGGTGAGCGCGATTTTCGGGGCGACGACGTCTAAGCAGTTGGCATCGTTGCTTGAAGGTAAAGACATTGAGCTGTCGCGTGAGGTGCTGGATGATATCGACACCACCCACCGCGCTTTTCCAATGCCATACTAGTGCCTGAGGTGAGCGCGGAGGGGGGCAGCCCCCGTCGCCAAGGCGACTCCCTTCGGGATATTTTGTGAACCAAAGGCGAAGCAATTCAGGTTCTGCATTTGTGGGCTTGTGTGTTTTGACTTGCAGAGCGAAGGTCGCTCGACATTTAGGAGAACGCTATGCCCCTTGAGATGAACCGTGACGTCTTTATCACTGCAGCCATTACCGGATCGGGTAGTACGCAGGATCGCAGCCCGCATGTGCCGCGTTCGCCTGAACAGATTGCAAATAGCGCGATTGATGCGGCCAAAGCGGGTGCTGCGGTGGTGCATTGCCATGTGCGTGACCCTGAAAGCGGTGCGCCGAGCCGAAAGCTGGAGTTGTACCGCGAGGTCACCGACCGGATTCGTGCATCGGACGTGGATGTGGTCTTGAACCTGACGGCGGGCATGGGGGGCGACATTGTATTTGGTGGGGTCGAAGCGCCGCTGCCGACAGTTGCTGGCACCGATATGGTGGGCGCCACAGAGCGGGTCGCGCATGTGGCCGAATGCCTGCCCGAGATTTGCACGCTTGATTGCGGCACGATGAATTTTGCCGAGGCTGACTATGTGATGACCAACACACCGGGCATGCTGCGCGCGATGGGGCAGATGATGACGGACCTTGGTGTGAAGCCTGAAATCGAGGCGTTTGATACGGGCCATCTTTGGTTTGCAAAGCAGCTGGTTGCCGAAGGAATTTTGGAGCCGAACGCGTTGGTGCAGTTGTGTATGGGGGTGCCTTGGGGCGCGCCGGATGACCTCAACACGTTTATGGCGATGGTCAACAATGTGCCTGATGAGTGGACGTTCAGCGCCTTTGGGCTGGGGCGTTCACAGATGCCTTTCGTTGCGGCGTCTGTATTGGCGGGCGGCAATGTGCGGGTTGGGTTGGAAGACAACCTGATGCTCGACAAGGGCGTGTTGGCGACCAATGCGCAATTGGTTGAGCGTGCGCACGGGATCATCGAAAACCTAGGTGCGCGGGTCATCGGCCCAACCGAGGTGCGCGAAAAGCTGGGGCTGGTAAAGCGGGCACCGCGGGGCTGACCCAGATTGCGGGCTGTGTGCATTCTTGTTTTCGTGGCGAGTATCGGAGGCTGCGCGAAAGCACCTGTGCCAGAGGCCTTTGGTGTGACAATGGTCGAGGAAACCACCTGCAATGGGAGAGGTGGACGGGTTGTGACGGGACCTGATGGCGCATTTTGCGCGATGGGGCAGTGAGGAGTGAGTATGAAGCGGGTTGTGTTGGCGCTGATTTCGGCGCTTTTGGTGGGGTGCACAGAGAAACCATCTGCGCCTGTTCAATCTGTTGAGGTGTTCCGCGACACAGCGGCGCAAATCGCGTCCCAAACAGACGTAACCGCTGTACGGATGACGGGGGACTGGGTCATTCGGCAAAGGTTTGCCGCCCCGCGCACACCGCGTTCAGGGATGTCCCTTTCGGCCCTTCCAAACGAGGCGTTACAGTTGTCTGTGAGGGGCGGGGATTGTGTGGACGATGTCTGTTTCGAAGACGAAATCCTTATATTGTTGGAAAAAACGGGACCGGGGCGTTGGACGGCGCAGGGCCCTCAAACAGCTTTGCCCGATGGAGAGCTTTGGGTGATGTGGATGGAGTTTGACAGCCGCACTGCCGCGATTGGCACCCCGTCAGGGGAGTTCGGCTGGATCATGGACAAAAACCGCACCGGAGGGGGCGATCGTATCACAGCAGCACGGGACATTATGGATTGGTTTGGCTATAATGTGTCACGACTCGAAGAGGTAAGCAGATGAAACGTGTAATTGTTGGTTTTGGTATAATGATGGCGCTTGTCGGGTGTGATGAAATCGCGCAGTCGGGCGCGACTGGTGTTGCCTCACCTGCGTCTTCTGGCGGCAGCGGTGTTCGCGAATACCTCGTTCTTGGAGCAACGATGACTTTTGAGGAATGCCGCGCACGTGGTGGGATCATCATCCGCGATGCCGGTAGCCCGATGCTCGCATGTGATCCGCGCGTGCGCCGTGCGCCTGCGCCTGCCAATGAATTTGACCACCCGGGCAGCCCAGTTCCGCAAGTCGCGGACGCAGTTGACAGTTAAGCTTTAAAGCGTCGCAAATTGGCTTGACGCCCTACTGAAATTGGCCTCGCATGTGCGGGGCCTTTTGATGTTCTGGGGCTGAAACATGAGGGGCGGAATTTGGCACAAGTAGCGGCGATTGTTGGGGGCGGTGTGATCGGTGGCGGTTGGGCTGCGCGGTTCTTGTTGAATGGGTGGGACGTACAGGTGTTTGACCCTGATCCCGACGCCAAGCGCAAGATTGGTGAGGTGTTGGACAATGCGCGCGCGTCTTTGCCCGGGCTTTATGATATGGCGATGCCGGATGAGGGCAAGCTGACCTATTGCGATACGCTGGCAGAAGCGGTCGCGGGTGCAAAATGGGTACAAGAGAGCGTCCCCGAGCGGCTTGATATCAAGCACAAAGTGTTCGCCGAGATACAGAGCTACCTTGATCCGGAAGCGGTGATCGGGTCATCCACGTCTGGTTTTAAACCGTCCGAGTTGCAGCAAGGTGCGAAAGATCCGACGCAGATCCTTGTGACGCATCCCTTTAATCCGGTTTATCTGTTGCCGCTGATCGAGCTTGTCCCCGGGGACAACCATGATCCGCGTGCTGTCGCTTGGGCGAAAACGGTTCTAACCGAGATCGGGATGTTTCCGCTTGAAGTGCGCAAGGAGATCGACGCCCATATTGCGGATCGGTTTCTTGAAGCCGTCTGGCGCGAGGCGCTTTGGCTGATCAAGGACGGGGTCGCCACGACAGAAGAGATCGACGAGGCGATCCGCATGGGGTTCGGGTTGCGCTGGGCGCAGATGGGGCTGTTTGAGACCTACCGCATTGCGGGCGGCGAAGCGGGGATGCGCCATTTCATTGAACAGTTCGGCCCGTGCCTTAGCTGGCCGTGGACCAAGCTGATGGATGTGCCGGAACTGACGGATGAGTTGATCGACCAGATTGCGGATCAGTCTGACGCGCAGTCGGGCAAATACACGATCCGCGAGCTTGAGCGCCACCGTGATGCGAACCTTGTCGGCATGATGCGGCAACTGAAAGCGCGTGACTGGGGCGCGGGCGCACTGCTGAACACCCATGACAAAACGATGAACCAGTCCGGCGCGATTGCAGAGCGGCTGGCGGATGTTTGCGACCTAACCAAGCCTGTCAAAACCGTGGAACGCGCGGTGCCGATTGATTGGACGGACTACAACGGCCACATGAATGAAGCGCGGTATTTGCAGGCTTTTGGCGATGCCACGGACCGCCTGATGCTGATCGTTGGCTGCACGCCGGAGTATATCGCTGAGGGCGGCAGCTATTTCACAGCCGAAACCCATATCCGACATATAGATGAGGTTCATGCGGGCGCGAAAATTCGTGTGGAGACACAGGTTTTGGCGGGCGTGGGTAAGAAGATGCACTTGTTTCACACAATGTATGAGGGTGAGCGATTGTTGGCCACGGGCGAGCACATGTTGATCCATGTGAGCCTTGAGACACGCAAAGCCAGCGATCCGGCACCTGTTGTCGCGGAGCCATTGGCGAGGCTTGCCGCCGCGCATGCCGATTTGCCGCGCCCCGACGGGGCAGGTGCAGCGGTTGGTGTCAGGTGAAGCGCGCGCTGATCACGGCGGGGGCGTCGGGTATCGGGTTCGCGATGGGCGAGGCGTTTGCGCAGGCGGGATTTGAGGTCTGGGTGACGGATGTGGACGCGGCGGCTTTGGCGCTTTGCCCAACAGAATGGACAGCACGGCGGATTGATGCATCCGATGAGGGGCAAATGCGCGGGCTGTTTGAGGAGATTGCGACGGTTGGTGGATTGGATGTGGTGTGTGCCAATGCCGGTGTCGCGGGGCCGACGGCCCTGGTTGAGGGCGTGGCGTGGGAGGATTGGAAGGCTTGCGTTGATGTTACCCTCGGCGGTGCGTTTCTATGTGCAAAATACGCGGCGCCCATGATGAAAGAGGCGGGGGCGGGTGCGATTGTGCTGACCTCATCCACCGCGGGTGTCTTCGGCTATCCAAACCGCGCGCCCTATGCGGCGGCCAAGTGGGGTGTCATCGGGTTGATGAAAACACTTGCGATGGAGCTGGGACCGTTCGGCATTCGCGCCAACGCGATTTGCCCCGGTGCGGTGGAAGGCCCGCGCATGGAAGGCGTGTTGCAGCGCGAAGCGGACGCCAAGGGCATGACGCGGGATGCGGTATATGAAGGCTATGCGTCCGGGACATCCATGCGGACGTTTGTGACGGCTGAAGACATCGCGAATATGGCGGTATTTCTGGCGTCCGAAGGGGCGCAGCGGGTGTCAGGGCAGGTGATTTCTGTAGATGGGCACACCGAAAACCCTGATCCCAAACCCTGAGGGCGGATTGAGTATTTAAGAGCCAAAGAAACGTTAGAGATACTTTGATTTCAAGGTCTGGATGTGACCCACAACGTCGGGCGGGGTGATTGTTGCTTCCCGCACGAGGGTATCAAAGTGGCGGGTCACCATCTGCACGCGTTCGGTGTCGCGAAAGGCGAGGTAGTTTTGCCCCAAGTAGAGCACCGCGAGGAGCGGGCCAAACAGGGTGATCGGTGCAGAAAAGAGGCGGCGCGCATCAAACAAATGAAGCCTAAGCGTCGGGTAGAGGTCCGTTTGTAGGTGTGCGATATGGTCTAGCTGCGTGACGCGCAGGCTGGTGGGGACGTTTTCGTAATACCCTGTGCCTGCGGCGAAACTGGTGAGTTCGTCGAGAGGGAGGGCCATTTCAAAGTCGGATCTGGCCTCGCGCATCCAGCGTAGTCGGTCCTCGGAAGCGCCAATTGCCTGTTCCGTTGAGCGCCCCAAATGCGGGCCGTATTCCCAGCGCAGAAGGTCCGGCAATTTGAGCATGTCGGGCAAGCCCGCTGGAACGTGGCGGATTTTGTAGCCTGCTGCTTCTTGGTGCCATGCGAAGATTTGTTCGTCCACAAGGGCGCGGGGGGCTTTGGTGACCTCAATAGAGGCCGCGATGAGTTCGGCCACCAGTTCAGGACGTTCGGTCAGGCCCAAAAGCCAATCCGCAGAGACGCCAAGGGCTGAGGCGCATCCCGCCACGACATGAGCGTTGGGTAAACGTGCGCCGCTGCCGCCCAGAAGTTGCGAGATGGTTGAGCGGTCCACACCGATGGCGCGGGCGAGGCCGGACTGCGTTGTGTTCTGCGTTTCCATTGCTTCAGCCAAGCGGGTGCGAAGCAGTTGGGCGCGATCTCGTTTGTCAATATTTTGCACCATATGTTGCTTTATATCACCAGATGTGAGTTTTGCTAACTGTATTCAGGCTGCTCAATCGGGTGTGTTGTCTTTACATAAAAGGGGCAAACAGCGGAGAAAAAATGGACACCCCGAAACGCACGATTACCAAAGCAATAATCTGGAACCTGATCGGTCTGGCGACGATGGCCCTAGTCGGTTTGATTGCGACAGGATCCTTGGCTGTGGGAGGCGCAATGGCGCTCGTGAATGCCGCACTTGGGCTGTCGATGTATGTCATTTACGAGCGGGTTTGGAACCGTGTGGCTTGGGGGCGTCGTGCCTGAGCGCGTTAGGATGTCTGTGAGAAATTCGGTGGAATGGCCGACGGTGGGCTTGGCTGTTGCTTGCTACGGTGTGTTATTTGTCGCGCTTTGGTTTCTGCCAATTTGGGTCGCTATATTGGTGTTAGGGCCTGCGATCGCTCTTCATGCGTCGCTCACGCATGAGGTCATTCACGGGCATCCGTTTCAAAGCAAAGTTGCGAACGCGGCATTGGTCTTTCCTGCGCTCACACTGACGGTCCCTTATGCAAGGTTTCGTGCGACGCATTTGGCGCATCACCGTGATGAGCTGCTGACGGACCCCTATGACGACCCTGAAACCAACTATCTTGATCCGGAAGTTTGGCGGCGTACACGTGCGCCCTTGAAGGTGGTTCTGCGGTTTAACAATACGCTCGCGGGGCGGTTGCTGATTGGGCCACTGATTGGGCAAGTCACGTGGATGTTGAGTGATCTGCGCGCGTGCGGCGCCGGAGATCGCGCGGTTTTGCGAGGGTGGGTCGCGCATATTCCAGCGCTGGCTGTGGTTCTCGTGTTGGTGTGGGTCGCGCCGTTGCCGTTTTGGGCCTACGCAATCGGGGCCTATCTTGCGCATTCTCTTTTGCGCTTGCGAACCTATTTGGAACACCGAGCGCATGAGCTTGCACGCGCTCGAACGGTGATCGTCGAGGATCGTGGTCCACTTGCCTTATTGTTTTTGAACAACAACTTACACGTTGTTCATCACATGCATCCAAATGTGGCTTGGTATGATTTACCTTCGCTATATGCGCAAAATAAAGCCCATTATCAGCGGCGAAATGAAGGCTATGTTTTCACGTCTTACGCGCAGGTTTTTAGGAAGCATTTTTTGCGGGCGAAGGACACGGTGGCGCATCCGCTCTGGCGTCCGCGCGACTGACGCGTCATGTAGCGGGGTATGACCACATGGATCCCTGTCACCATTCTCGCCGCATTGGCGCAAACTGCGCGTTTTGGGCTTATGCGCCAGTTGAAGGTGACGCGCCTGTCGTCCACGGGGACCACGTTTGCGCGCTATGTCTTTGTGGCCCCGCTCGCGATCGGGCTGGCGCTGGTATACGGGATGCTCAACGGGGTGGGGTGGCCGGATACTTCGGCGCTGTTCTGGGTGTATGTGGCAGTGGCGGGAACAACGCAAATTCTTGCGACGGTCTGTGTGATGGCGCTGTTTGCGCGGCGCAACTTTTCAGTGGGCATCGCGTTTACCAAAACCACAGTTTTAATGTCTGTTCCTGTGGGGTTCATCCTGTTGGGCGATACCACGAGCCTTTGGGGTTTTGTGGCCATTGTGATCGGCTTTTTTGGGGTGCTGCTGCTGTCAGACCCGCAGGGGGATGTCACCCGTAACATTGTGCGCCGAGCGTTCAACATGGGCAGCGCGCTGGGCCTTGCATCGGGCGTTATATTTGCGGTTGCAGGGGTGTCTTACCGGGGTGCGGTTCTTGCGGTGGAGACAGGGGACGCCTTCTTTCGCGCGGTCTTTGTGCTGGCGATTGCGACGGTATTGCAAACGGTGATGATGGCCGCGTGGATGGCGCTGCGCGAAAGTGGCGAAATGACGCGTGTGTTGCGTGCATGGCGGATCACGGGGCTTGTCGGGCTCACCAGCATGGTCGGTTCAACCTGCTGGTTCGTCGCCTTTTCGATGCAGAATGTGGCTTATGTGAATGCTGTTGGCCAGATTGAGCTGCTGTTTTCGTTGGTGATTACGATGTTCGTTTTTCGCGAACGGATCAGCCCGCGTGAATGGCAGGGTGGGGCTATACTGATGGCGTCCATTCTGATGCTGATCCTATACGCCTAAACGTCCAACGGGTTGTGCCCACCAAGGCGTGTAACCAAGCGGGCCTCGTCGTTGTTGCGGAAGAACGGGACCGAGGCGGAGGGGGCGCCACTTTTGAGGGTCCCCTCGAGTTCGGCCAAGACGACTTTTGTGATAAAGGGCAAATCGAGGGTGCGGGCATCTGGTAGTGGCACCCACTGCAGGTGGCTTAGTTCATCTTCGGCATCGTTGAAATCGTCGGGGTCGGTGATCAAATGATCTGCGTCCACCATAAAGAAGCGTGCATCAAAGCGGCGCGGGTTCCCTTGTGGGGTGACTGCGCGAAACATAAAGCTCAAAGCGGATGCATTGGGGCGTTGGCCGCGTTGTGCAAAACCACGCCAATCGGCGGGCGCATCGTCCCAGACTGATGGAGTGCCGAGAATTTGGCCTGTTTCTTCCCAAAGTTCGCGGATTGCAGCGATTGCGAGGGCCGGCGCGGCGCGCGTGCTCTCTTGGGAAAGGCGTTCAGCATCAAGTGCGGGAAGATCAGCGCCAAGCGCAATATCGTCGTCACCAGCATCAACCGCGCCGCCGGGAAAGACATACTTGTTTGGCATGAACGCAGCAGAGGCACCGCGTTGCCCCATCAAAATGCTTGGCTTGGAGATACGATCGCGCACAACGATAACCGTCGCGGCGTCACGTATTGCAGTTTTGTCGATTGTTTCAGACATTCCTGTATCCTACGTTGAGGGGATCAGGATTTGTCCCCGAAACCATGCATGCGCCGTGACCATTGGATGGCGACGATCATGCCCTTCAACCTTGGCAAAAGGTAGAGCGAAAGTCCAACGCATATAATCGTCAACACTGTCGCAAAGACCAGTGGATCGGGACGAAACTGCGACCACAGGACGTGCATCAGCACGGCAAGTATATGCCCAACGATCAAGATCGTGAGGTAGGCAGGGCCGTCATCGGCGCGATGATGGTGGTATTCTTCGTGACAAACCGGACAGCTGTCTGCAACCTTGAGGTAGCCTTCAAACAGCGCACCTTCTCCGCAGCTTGGGCAGAGACGGCGAAGGCCGCGCCAAATTGCCGGTTTCGTTTCGCGTTCAACGATGGAATCGGCGGTGTTCGTGGATTGATCGGTCATGAGATCCTCAAGCTTGTTGGAACAGTTGTGCCGACCAACCCCCAAGATTCATAGGGGAGAAAGTGTCGCGCCCTTAAGCCCACAAATTTTTTCAAACAATTTGCGACGGAAATCAGCGCGCCGCCCGTTCTACTTGCATCGACGGCCTGAGAGGTCGTCACAATAAAATCTGAAAAGGAACAGAAAATGAAAACGACTCTCCTTGTGGCAGCAATCGCAGCAGGCATCACATTGGCGGCAACCGCCCAAGCACGTGAAGGCCATGCGCAGCGTATGGAAATGCCGGCGTTCGAAGACCTTGACCTGAACAGCGACGGTGAAGTCACGGCAGAAGAAATTCAGGGCGCAATGCAAGCGCAAGCCGCTGCACGTTTCGCACAAGCGGATACGAACGGCGATGGCGCATTGTCCGCTGAGGAAATGGTCGCCCGTGCTGAAGGCGAACGCCAGGAACGTATGGCCAGCCGCATCGCTGAGCGGATCGGGAAAGCCGACACCAACGGCGATGGTCTGTTGCAAGCTGATGAAATGACAGCGATGGCCGAGGAACGTGCCGAAGGCCGTGGAACACGCGGAGCAGAGCGTATGTTCAACCGTTTTGACACGGATGAAAGCGGCTCGTTGAGTGCGGAAGAATTCGCAGAAGTGCAAGCCCGCATGGAAGAGCGCGGCGCACGTGGTGAGCATGGTCACGACGGCCGCCGCGGCAACAACTAAACAAAAAACTGCGGCGCGGGGCATGGTCCTTCGCGCCGCACACCACCCTTGCGGGGGCACGATGATGTGGATAGCTGATTAACTGATGACCAAGATGGCTCCAGTTCAAAGCGATGCGGATTTGCTTGCGGCATTTGCAGGCGGTGATCGCAGTGCAGCTATGACGTTAACACATCGATTAACACCGCGTGTGATGGGGCAGGCGTATCGTATGCTTGGAAACCGCGCAGAAGCCGAGGACGTTACGCAGGATGCGATGATGCGGCTTTGGAAGATCGCGCCGGATTGGGACGCAGGCCGCGCACAGGTCACAACTTGGTTGTACCGCGTCGTGGCTAACCTGTGTACGGATCGGTTGCGAAAATCGGGGCGGGGTGTCGCGCTAGATGCCATAGAGGAACCCGCAGATGAGACGCAATCCGCTGCAGACACGTTGCAAGACGCAGCCCGCGCGACGGCCTTGCATAGCGCATTGGCGGATTTGCCGGAACGACAAGCGCAGGCCGTTGCACTGCGCCACCTAGAAGAGCTCGGCAATCCGGAGATTGCTACTATTATGGACACCAACGTGCGCACCGTTGAAAGTCTGATTGCGCGGGGCAAACGTGCCTTGGTCGCGAAGCTATCAGGGCGCAAAGCAGAACTGGGGTACGAAGATGACAACAGATGACAAGATGCTAGAGGCTGCATTTTCGCAGGCCCGCACGCCGGACATGATGCCGTCTGAGGCAGCGTTAAACCGGATCATGATGGACGCGGATTCTGTTTTAGCGGCGTCTGCCCCCGTTCCAACGCGGCCCAAGCAAGGGGTTGGCGCGATGATCCTTGAAGCAATTGGCGGATGGACGGCATTTGGTGGTTTGGCAACAGCGACCGTCGCAGGGCTGTGGATCGGCATTTCGCCGCCTGCAGCGCTGACTGATTTGTCGGCGGGTCTTTGGGGAACAACGATTGAGGTTCCAGTGTTAGAAAGCGATATGTTCGCTGGGTTGGAGGGGTGAAGATGGCAGATAAGCAAAAGAAAACGGGTCGTTTGCAACGCGGCATTCTGGTCGTTTCACTTGCGTTTAACCTGCTGGTGCTTGGTATTGTTGCAGGCGCGTTCTTCAACGGTGGTGGGCGCGATGGGCCGCATCGTATCGACTTGACGGTTGGCCCGTTGACCCGCGCGATGGAGGGTGAACACCGGGATGCGGTGCGTGATGCGCTACGTGAGAGCGGAGCGTTTCAGCGCATAGATCGCTCGGAAATTCGCGAAGATATGCAGATATTGTTGGCGACGTTACGAGCCGATGAATTTGATGAGGCGGCATTTCGCGATGCCTTAGCGCGCCAACGTGCGCGGCTTCAGTCAGGCCAAGATGCCGTTCTAGATGCGATCACATCTCAAATAGAAGACATGGGACCGCAAGAGCGCGCCGCATTCGCAGACCGTTTGGAAGCCCAAGCACGCCGTGCGCCAGCAGCTCGTCGACCACACAATTAAGCGGCGGTCAGGCTGACCTTGTTGCGCCCGCCGCTTTTGGCTGCGTAAAGCGCGACATCGGCGGCATTTACCAATTCAGCGTGGTTTTCGGCCGTCTTACCGGAGTCTTTCCCGTCGCTTAAGTAAACGCCAACCGACATCGTTACGTGTACTTCCTTGCGGTCGGGCCCAACGAAGAATGGCGCCCCACCGATCAAGTTGCAAAGCCGCTCTGCTGCTTTGCGGGCATGATCGACGTCACTGTTCGGGATCGCGACGAGGAATTCTTCACCGCCAATACGCGCCAAAAGATCGACAGCACGCAAGTTGCCCTGCAAACGCTGCGCTGTTTGACGCAAAACGTCGTCTCCCGCGGAATGGCCATAGGTGTCATTTACCGATTTGAAGTGATCAAGGTCGAGGGCCATGATCGCAAACTGTCGGCCGTTTTTGCGGCTTTCAGCCGAGAGCCGCGCCAAATGTGGCATGGCATAGCGACGGTTGAACAACCCTGTCAGCGGGTCCGTAATGGCGGCTTTGAGGCCGGTTTCAACAGTGCGGCGCAGGGCGTCGGCTTCGTGTTTGGCTTGGATCAACACGGCGCAGCGGTGCCTGATTTCAGCCGCGTCAACGTTAGAATAAACGATGTCGCTGGCCCCTAGGTCCAACGCCATTGCCGCGGCGTGGCGCGCATCTGCGGGTAGCAATGCCATGATACTAGAGTGCCGCGTTTCCGAACGGCTGCGAAGCTCAGACAGGATCCGAAACAGGGCGTTATCGTCAAAAAGCCCTGCGCGGAAATCTAGCAAGAAAAGGTCGACAGGATATTTTTGGATGGACTCGCGTGTGATGCTTTCTGTTGCAGAGGCTTTGACTTGTACGTTTTCCAAGGTCTTTGAAAGATACCCAAGGTCCGGCGCCAAAGTGTCGTCGAGCGAGGCAACGACAACCTGCGTTGGCGCCGCAAATTCGCTGCAGGCTTCTGAGAACCCAAGTGCGGTGCGGGTTCCTTCGCGCATCCGTAATTCTTGACGGGCATCACGGCTGCGCAACAAGCTTCTGATGCGGGCTTGAAGGACGTGGTCATCAAACGGTTTGGACAGAACGTCATCTGCGCCCGCTTCGAGTGCTGCTACGCGGTGTTGTGGTGTCGCGAACCCGCCGGTGGCAATGATCGGGATAAGGCTTGCGTTTTCGTCGGCCTTCAATGCGCTGCAAAACGCGCTGACAGCGTCTTTGCCAATAGCAGTGTCCAGCAGGATCAGATCTGGCAGCGACGCATCAATTTCGGCCTTCGCTTCTGCGAGGGTTTCGCAAAGGCGAACGCGGTATTGCGCGACCAGAAGTTTGACCTTTAGAACGATCCTATTCGTCGCGACAGCGTCTATGATAAGAATTTCACCAGCCATTCTTGTTTCCTTCCGAGCTTTACCCCAGTCTCGTTCTGACTAGATTTGGCCCCTAATGGTTAAGAAACTCTTTCCTTGTTGGTAATTATCCTGAATGACTCCTGAACGCGCTGAACATATCGCCATTTCAGCCCTTGGCTGGCTGGCCGGAAACGAAGAGCTTTTGCCTTTATTTCTTGGCTCATCTGGGGCCGCAGCGGAGGACATTCGCGCACAGGCGGAAAACCCCGCTTTCCTTGGGTCAGTGTTGGAGTTTCTGACGATGGACGACGCTTGGGTGGTCGCATTTTGCGATGTGAATGGGGTGAAGTATGAAGAACCCCTAATGGCGCGTTATGCATTACCGGGTGCGCAAGCGGTGCATTGGACATGAACAACGCATATATTCGAGGTTTGGTTTTCGACAAAGACGGCACGCTGTTTGATTTCAACGCAACGTGGGGCGCGTGGGCGCGCGATGTTTTCGTTGCCGAAACGAAAGGCGACCCAGACCGGCTTGAGCCGCTGGCAAATGCGCTTGGGTATGACCTTGAGAAAGGCTTGTTTCACCCAGGAAGCCTTGTGATCGCGAGCACGGTAAGCGAGATCGCTGAAGCGGCACTTCCCTTTGTTCCCGAAACATCTGTTGAGGCACTCATCATGCGGTTCAACGCAGCGGCAATTGATGCGCCGCAGGTTGAAACCACACCGCTCGTCCCATTTCTGACCTCCCTCAGGGAGGCGGGGTTGAAGCTTGGTGTGGCGACGAACGATGGTGAAGAACCTGCGCGTGCGCATCTGGCGGCTGCGGGCACAGAGGCGCTGTTTGATTATATTGTTGGATCGGATTCCGGTTTCGGAGGCAAGCCTGCTGCGGGTCAGTTGCATGGGTTTTGCGCGGCGACCAGTCTGGATGCGAGCGTTTGCGCGATGGTGGGAGACAGCACGCACGATTTACATGCAGGGCGTGCAGCGGGGATGGTAACTGTCGCTGTTTTGACGGGCGTAGCTGGGCGTGAAGAGCTTTCCCCGCACGCTGATGTCGTCCTGAATTCCATTGCTGATCTGCCCGCGTGGTTGGGGATTTAGTGAATACATAAGTTTGGTTCGCGACAAATTGTGTCGCAAAAGGCGCGGCGCGGGTGGGCAGGCATGTCAGGCTGAAGTGGACCAACAAAGGAAGTTCCGATGTCTGACGCTGCCAGCCCACGCCGCCGCCGATCCGGCGGTCGCGCCGCCAATACTGCCAAACGCCAGACCTCTGACATCACCCAAATGCCGTGGCGCGTCCCCGTTAACACGGACCGCCCAACCGAACCCCTTGATGGGGATGGGGTGCAGGCTGTCCATGATGGCGCGATGCGTATTCTGGAAGAAATCGGCATCGAATTTCTGAACGAAGAAGCGATTGCATTGTTCAAGCAGGCGGGCTGTACCGTCGACGGCACAAACGTCAAAATGGGGCGTGACTGGGTCATGGAGATGATCGGAAACGCGCCTGAGAAATTCGACATCACACCGCGTAATCCAGATCGCAGGATCACGGTCGGGGGTGGGCATATCCTGTTTGGCAATGTGTCTTCGCCGCCCAACTATTTTGACCTTGAGATTGGCAAAAAGGTCAGCGGCAATCGCAAACAATGTGCGGATTTGTTGCGTCTGACGCAGCATTTTAACTGTATTCACTTTGCGGGCGGTTATCCGGTGGAACCCGTGGATGTGCATGCATCAGTGCGCCACTTGGATGTGGTGTTTGATAAGCTCACGCTGACGGACAAGGTTGGCCATGCCTATAGCTTGGGCAAGGAGCGCGTCGAAGACGTGATGAATATGGTGCAGATATCGGGGGGCTGGACGGATGAAGAATTCGAAGCGTCGCCGAAGATGTACACCAACATCAATTCGACCTCGCCGTTGAAGCACGATGTGCCGATGATTGACGGCTGTTTGCGGTGCGTTCGGCGCGGGCAAGCGGTGGTTGTCACGCCATTTACGCTGGCTGGGGCAATGGCGCCGGTGACGATGTCGGGTGCTGTTGCGCTGTCGATTGCCGAGGCGCTGTCGGCAATTGCACTGTTCCAGTACGTGCGCCCGGGAACACCGTGTGTCATTGGCACGTTTACGTCTAACGTTGATATGAAGTCGGGCGCACCTGCGTTTGGCACGCCGGAGTATATGCGCGCCACACAGATGACGGGACAGATGGCGCGGTTTTACGGGCTGCCGCTGCGATCAAGCGGATCCTGCGCGGCCAATGTCCCTGACGGGCAAGCCATGTGGGAGACCACCAACGCGCTTTGGGCATCCGTGCAGTCGGGCACGAATATGGTTTACCACGCGGCGGGTTGGCTTGAAGGCGGGCTTATCGCGTCGCCGGAGAAGTTTGTGATGGATTGCGAAGTCTTACAGATGATCCAGCGTTACATGGAGCCAGCAGTGACGGCGACCGCGCCAGAAGACATTGCATTTGATGCGATCAAGGAAGTGGGGTCTGACGGGCATTTCTTTGGTATCCAACACACGCAAGACCGCTATGAGAACGCGTTTTATGCGCCGTTTGCATCTGACTGGCGCAACTTTGAGGCTTGGGAGGTTGCTGGCGCGGAATGGACAGCGCAGCGCGCGCACCGGATATTCAAAGAGATCATCAATGCCTTTGAGGAACCGCCAATGGATGCAGGCATTCGCAGTGAGCTGGAAGATTTTGTGGCACGCCGTAAGTCTGAGGGTGGCGCACCGACGGATTTTTAGCGCCTGCGGCGGGCGGGGGGCGCACCTGCGGTGCGCAAAAAAGAAGGGGGACCAGTCCCCCCGGCGCAAGCGCCTTCCCCCCCCTGGGATATTTATATGACAAAGACAATGCGGTAGAGTGTTCTGGGTGATTGGGCGC
>DQCL01000146.1:17592-18255 GCA_003533975.1 Octadecabacter sp.
ACGTGGCACTACATGGATCGCGGATGTGAACCCGATGCGCGTTGCACAGGTCGAGAAAGCAGGCAGTCGCAGAATGCACCGCCTGCATCTCTTTGGTAGGGCGGTTTAGTCAGCGAGGCACGCGGCGTAGGCATTTGCCAATCCGCGCAGGGTTGCGGCGTAGTGGTCTGGCCCTTGCGCGTAAGCGGTGCCAAGCGGGTCGGCCAAGGCGGTATTTGCATCGGTGCCTTCACGTACCAGATCGACCCATTCGCGCCGCGATTGCGGATCGCTGAGCACGCACGTGATGTCGTTCTCACGGATCAAGTCCTGAAGGGCGGCGATGCGGTCGGGGCCGGGTGTGGTCGCATCGCTGAAGCTGATGGAACCGCTGGCAGGCAGATCATAGCGGACACCGAAATAGTGATAGGCATCATGCGGTACGACGAGGGTGCGTTGCGAAAGATCTGCCAGTTGCGCGGCGATTTCATCGTCTAGGGCATTCAGGCTGGCGATGGTTGCAGCAGCATTGGCGGCATAGGTGTCGCTGTTGTCTGGGTCCGCCTGCGACAACGCGGTTTCGATGTCGTCAACCCATGCGATAGCAATTTGTGGATCAATCCAAGCATGGGGGTCGACATCCCCAACCTGACCGTGATCATGGTCATCATGGTCATCATGGTC
>DQCL01000081.1 GCA_003533975.1 Octadecabacter sp.
CTGCGCGAAGTGCGTGAATTCTTTGGCGTCCATAACGCTGAAGGCACGATCCCGGGTGGTGTCCACTTTGAGATGACAGGCGCTGACGTGACCGAATGTACGGGCGGCGTGCGTGCTGTGACGGATGAAAACCTGTCTGACCGCTACCATACAGCGTGCGATCCGCGCTTGAACGCATCCCAGTCGCTTGAACTTGCGTTCTTGGTTGGCGAAGAGCTCTCAGCGCGTCGCGACAAAGTGCAAGCGGCACAGTCAGCCTAAGCAAACGCGGTTAATCGTTTGAAACAACAAGGCGGAGGGCAGGTTTGTCCTCCGCTTTTTCGTGGTAAGGCACGCGAAACGTCGGACAGTGGGTTTTAGTTTTGCCGCCTGGAACAGCATGCAGTCCAACAACAGCGTCTACCCGAGCGGCTTTATCAGAAACGATGGTAAACCGACGCCCCCCAAGCCCACGTCGACCACTCATGACCAACAAACCCAAGATACGACTTACACGGCCATGATCATCGCGCAGGGGGAGCAGCAGGATTTTACCATGAAGCTTAGGCTGACCGACCGCGCGTGGCCCAATAAGGGGGATTTCGACAATACTTGGGGTCATGAACACTTGTTCTAGGTACTTCGCGATGTCTGGGCGCGCCTCGGGCAACATGATCGCGGTTAACGGTAGGCCGCGTGGCTCAACCCCGATAAGTTTTGTAATATTGCGTCCTGCGACACGAATACGCGCGACACCGGGCGCGACACGTTCAAGGATAAAACTATCCTCAAGCAACGCGCCCATCGCAATTGGATCAACGTGTTTACGATGGGGAACACCGTTGCTGCGTGGCAGTGCAGCCCAGTAATTTTCAAGCTCTTTCAAGGCCGTCGGATTGGTCATGATAACGTCCTGCGCTTCGGAGATCGCATTGGCGGGCACCTTATAGGGATCAAATGTCATGCTCATGCGGTTTGTCTTCCAATGTTTACGTCCGCCAAATACAGGGGCGGTACAGCGTTTCGTTGTTCGAGTTTCTTTTGCCACATTGCCGCCACAAATTCTCTAAACAAAGTCTTAACAGGTTAACCGGTTAATACTGAGATCGCCGGGAACGAAGGGGGCGGTGTGGGGAGTGCCCTTGCTCTGGTGGCAAGTTTGGCTTTAGGTGCAACACCATAGCCAATGCGCCAATCTGGGGACGATACCTGTGATACGATCAATGACTGCCTTCGCAACTCAGCAAGGAAACGCCACAAGCGAAGCGGGGGAAACCTCGTGGGTCTGGGAGGTGCGGAGCGTTAACGGGCGTGGTCTTGATGTAAAAATTCGCCTGCCGGACGGAACTCCAGGTTTAGAAGCCGCGGTGCGCACAGCCGCCGCTGAATACGTAAACCGCGGCAACGTCACGATTGGGCTTCGTTTGCAGCGTGCGCAAGCTGACGGAACCCTGCAGATTGATCCCGTACGCATGGATTTGATCCTTGAGGCCCTCGACACGGTGCAAGACCGCGCATTTGATAAAGGTGTGACGCTTGGCCAGCCGACAGCGGCGGATGTACTGGCGCAACGCGGTGTCTTAGTAAACGGGCAGGTGGCTGATAGTGCCGACCTTCTTGCGCCACTGACAGCTGACCTACACGTTGCCCTTGCGGCCCTCAAAGCGATGCGTGAGGCGGAAGGTGCGACGCTGTTGTCCGTGTTGACGGATCACGTTGACCAGATCGAAGACCTGACAGCGCAGTCTGTGCTTGCTGCCAAGGATCGCACAGTGGCCGTCAAAACCCAATTGGCCGATGCGCTTGCGCGTGTGATGGACAATGCCACTGGCGCTGATCCAGATCGCATCGCACAAGAGCTGGCGTTGCTTGCGGTGAAGTCAGACATCACAGAAGAAATCGACCGTCTTGGCGCACATATTAAGGCCGCGCGTGATTTGCTGGCAGAAGGTGGCCCTGTCGGGCGCAAGCTTGATTTCCTGACGCAAGAATTCAACCGAGAGGCCAATACCCTGTGTTCCAAAGCGCAAGATGTCGCGCTTACACAGATCGGTCTTGCACTAAAAGCGGTCATCGACCAAATGCGCGAACAAGTACAAAACGTGGAGTGATAAGATGGAACGCCAATCTCATAATAGACGGGGTCTACTGATTATTCTGTCCTCGCCATCGGGCGCTGGAAAATCATTTCACTCCAAGATTTTGCGCAAATGGGATCCGTCGATCCAGTTTTCTGTCTCCGCCACGACCCGCCCGCCACGGGTTGGGGAAGAAGACGGCGTTGATTATCATTTCGTTGAAAAACAAGAGTTCAAGGACATGGTGGCCGAAGGCGAGATGTTAGAGCACGCAGAGGTCTTCACGAACCTCTACGGCTCTCCCAAAGCGCCTGTAAAGACGGCTATGGGGGCGGGTGAAGACACGTTGTTTGATATCGACTGGCAGGGTGGTCAGCAGATCCGAAACTCATCCCTTGGGAACGACGTTGTGTCGATCTTCCTGTTGCCACCCAGCATGAAAGTCCTTGAAGAACGCCTACGTTCACGCGGGCAAGACAGCGACGAAGTCATCGAAGGCCGCATGGCCAAGTCTTTGGACGAGGTCAGCCACTGGGCCGAATACGACTATGTGTTGGTGAACGATGACCCCGATGAATGCGCAGAAAGCCTCAAGGCGATCCTGACTGCAGAACGTGCCCGCCGCGAACGCCAGATCAGCCTCAATGATTTCGTACGCGAGCTACAGACAGAATATGAGGACCAAGTTTGATGCTTTATAAACTGGACGGCGTTTCACCAGATGTTCACAGCGGTGCATGGATCGCACCGGGCACCCATTTGATTGGCAAAGTCAGCATTGCTGATTTGGCGTCCGTTTGGTTCGGCACCACGATGCGCGGTGACAATGAGCTGATCAGCGTCGGCACAGGATCAAATGTTCAGGAAAATTGCGTGCTGCACACCGACATGGGTTTTCCTCTGACCATCGGAACCAATTGCACGATCGGCCATAAGGCGATGCTGCACGGTTGCACCATTGGCGACAATTCCCTGATAGGAATGGGTGCGACGGTGCTGAATGGCGCCGTAATTGGCAAGAATTGCCTCATCGGGGCAGGGGCGTTGATTACCGAAGGCAAGGTGATCCCGGATGGGTCGCTCGTTATGGGCATCGGCAAAATCATACGCGAACTGGACGCCCCTGCAATCCAAGGGCTCACGGCATCTGCACTTAGTTACCAACAGAATGCCGCGCGATTCCGCGCCGGGCTCAAGGAAACTAAACCATGAGCGACGCACCCAAATCCCTGTCCCGTCGTCCCGAATGGCCAACGTCCGTATCACGCCCTGTTGCCACACCGCTTCAGCCTACGGTCGTCTATTCCTCACCAGACCCAAGCTCGCTTGATCAGCAGTACGCAGATGGCAGCGGGTTTACCTATGCCCGCGAAGGCCACCCGAATGCGACAGTCCTCGCCCAGAAGATCGACATGCTCGAAGGCGTCTCCGGCGGCATTGTAAACGGGTCCGGCATGGCGGCTGTGTCTGCCGTGTTTCTTGGTATTTTGAAAGCTGGCGACCATGTGATCGGTGCCGACCAACTCTATGGTCGCACGCTGCGGATGATGACGCAGGATTTGCCACGGTTTGGTGTTGAAACCACGCTGGCGGACCCGACAGATGCGGCATCATTCGAGGCCGCGATCAAACCGAACACGCGGATGATGATTGTCGAAGTGGTGTCCAACCCGACAATCCGGATTGCCGACATGGAAGGCATCGCCAAGATCGCCAATGAACGCGGCATCCTGCTTGTCGTCGACAATACATTCACCACGCCGCGCAGCTATCTCCCGTTTCAGAACGGCGCGGATATCGTGCTGCACTCGGTTACCAAACTTCTTGCGGGCCACGCAGATGCCACACTTGGCTATGTCGTCGCCAAAGACCCTGACTTGATGGAACAAATCTACATCGCCAACACCACCTTCGGCATGACCGCGAGCCCCTTTGACTGCTGGCTGGCCGAACGCGGTTTGCAAACCTTCGATCTGCGCTATGACCGTGCTGAGGCAACTGCCATTGCATTGTCAGCGGCCTTGGCGGATGTGAAAGGTGTGAAGCGCGTCATTCACCCCAGCCGTTCGGATCACCCAGACCACAACCGTGGCCTCCAGATCCTTGGTGATCGCCCCGGCAACATGATGAGCTTTGAGATTGAAGGCGGACGTGCGGCGGCCAATGCGTTAACGCGTGCGGCACCCGAATTGCCCTTCGCGCCGACCTTGGGGGATGTTGGGACGACCCTAAGCCATCCGGCGTCTTCATCCCACCGCGCACTAACACCCGAGGCGCGCGCAGACCTTGGCATGAGCGAGGGTTTCTTCCGCCTCTCGGTCGGCCTTGAAGACCCGAAGTTGCTGATCGAAGAACTCAGCCAAGCGATTGCTGAAAGCCAAAAAGCCTAGACAATGTCTGACGCCACCGCCCTCATCCTCGCCCTGCCGCAGCCCATCATACTGGTCGGGCTGGATGACAGAATAATGGGCGCGAACGTGGCCGCGCAGCAGCTTCTCGGGATGGACTGCGTCGGGATGCCCTATATCACCGCACTACGCCAGCCTGCGCTGTTGGACGCGGTCGAAGCAAGCCTGAACGATCAAGATGAACGCACGGTCACGTACCTCGGAAGCGACGGCGTACTTGGTACGACTTTCGAAGTTTCGGT
>DQCL01000032.1 GCA_003533975.1 Octadecabacter sp.
ATGTGATGTGTTCTTACAAGGAAATTGAAAAGGCGCCCTCAATCGAGGGCGCCTTTTTCATTCTGGGTTAGGGGTATTTGGCGTTCAATATATTATGCACGCGCCACCGCTTTAAGTTGCCGCTTTAAGTTGCAGGTGTAGTTCATCCACCGTTGAAACCACGCTCATGTATTTCTGCAGGGTCTCGTCCGCAAAGCCCTGCGATATGATCTGACCCATCAGCGCCAGCAGGGGGTCCCAGTAGCCGTTGGTGTTGAGCAGGAAAACGGGTTTTTCGTGCAGGCCAAGTTGGCGCCATGTGAGGGCTTCGAACAGTTCGTCCAAAGAACCTGCGCCGCCCGGAAGCACGACGACCGCCTGTGCATTCATCAACATGACCTTTTTGCGCTCATGCATGGTTTCGGTGACGATGAAGGTGGTTAGGTCGGTCTTGCCGACTTCCCAATCCATCAGGTGTTGCGGGATCACGCCGAAGGTGTCGCCACCGCCGGCTTGGGCAGCGCGTGCCACGCGGCCCATCAGCCCGACATCGCCTGCGCCGTAAACCAGACGCCAGCCATTCGCGGCCAGCATCGCACCGCAATCGGTGGCGGCTTGGGCATAGGCAGGGTCAGTGCCATCGCGCGAACCGCAGTAGACGCAGACGGAAAAGGTGGGCGAGGTCATGGTGTGTTCCAATCATTGCTTTTGACCCGTGATAGTCCGGTTGCTACAGTCTGCCAACTGTTGGGGAGCAAAACGTGCAGACGAAATATCTAATGACCAGCGGAGGGGCCGTTGTTGCCGTGGCGATTGCCGCGGCGGTTTATTTTCGCCCGCTGCCGCAAGACACAACGATAACAGCCGAAACGGCAAGCGAACAATTTGTTGAGGACGCGGTGCCCGGCATTGAACCTGCTGAAAATATTGAAGAAGTTGCACCTGTTATTGAGCCAGCCGCGATAGCACCGCTTTTGCTGAGTGATCTGCGATTTGAGCCTGACGGGGGCTTTGTGGTCTTCGGTACAGGGCAACCGAATACACCGGTTGCCGTGATGATTGACGGTGTCGAAGTGGAGCGCGTTATCGCCGGAGCGGATGGCGCATTTTCGTTTGTGGGTTTCGTAGGCCATTCTGATAGCCCGCGCACGATGACAGCTGTGGGCGACCCAGACGGGGATGCACTGGAAGCTGACCGGATGTTCGTTCTGGCGGCTAATCCTGCACCGGTTGCGGTTGCTGTGGTGGAAGATGTTACTCCAGAGGGTGGCGAATCTGTTGATATTGCAGAAGAAATTGAAACACCCGAAGCCGTGGAAGACCCCGAAGCGCCGATCGAACCTGAGGGGGCGGTAACGGTGGCACCCGCGAGCCCAGCAACACCAGCGATTATCGCAATTACGCCGGACGGTGTGGATGTTGTCCAACCCCCTGTCGCCGCAGATGTTCCGCCAGAGGTTATGTCCAATGTTGCGCTTGATACGATCACCTATGATTTAGAAGGCGATGTCATCTTGCAGGGCCGTGCCATTGGCGAGGGCGGGTACGTGCAGGTTTACGTGAATAACGCCCCTGTTAGCCGTTTGCCTGTGGACGCGAATGGTACTTGGCGAGGAGATCTACCAGACGTTGATACCGGCGTTTACACGCTGCGGATTGATGAGGTGGATGATCAAGGCGACGTCGTAAGCCGAATTGAAACACCATTCCTGCGCGAAGACCCTGCCGATGTGATCGAGGCGATGGCGGAAGATGTGGCCAACCCAGAGTTTACGGTTGCGACACGGACTGTTCAGCCGGGTGCTACGCTTTGGGCGATTGCAGAGGAACGCTATGGGTCCGGTATTTTGTATTTCAAAGTCTTCGAGGCCAACCGTGATCGAATCCGCGACCCTGATCTGATTTACCCAGGGCAGGTGTTTATGGTGCCTGAAGCGGACGAGGGCTCCGATTGAGCGATTTGGGCGGGCTACCGAAACTGGCTCTCGACTGGCGGTTGAGCGGGCAAGGCGCAGTGCTTGCCACTGTGGTTGAGACATGGGGATCTGCGCCACGGCCTGCGGGCAGCCAATTGGCAATCCGCGATGACGGGCACATGGAAGGGTCCGTGTCAGGGGGCTGCGTTGAAGGCGCGGTTATTGTTGAGGCGCTGGACGCGCTGAGCGATGGTAAACAACGGATTTTGGAATTCGGCGTAAGCGACGATGAGGCCTTTGCTGTCGGGTTGGCCTGCGGTGGGCGTATTAAAATATTGGTGGAACCGGTCGGTGGGGCGATGCCCGTCGATGTTTTAACGCAATTGGTTGCAGCACGCGAATCCGGCGAATCCATCGGGTATGTCGCTGATCTGCGGGGGGACGCGCGGACGTTGGTGGGGGCGGATGCCTATCGGGACCGTTTTCGGTTGGACCGCTCTGGCGTGGAAGATGACGGGCAGACGTTCGTGGCCGTTCACAACCCGCCCTTACGTATGATCATCGTCGGCGGGGTGCATATCGCGCAACATTTGGCGCCGATGGCGCGGGCCTGTGGGTATGATGTGACATTGGTTGACCCGCGCGCGACATTTGCATCACCCGCGCGGTTCCCTGATGTCACGATTGTTGAGGAATGGCCCGATGCCGCGCTCGCGCAACTGGGCCTTGATGCGCGGACCGCCGTGGTGACACTAACCCATGACCCTAAACTGGATGACCCTGCGATCGTAGCGGCGCTGCGTTCGGATGTGTTCTACCTCGGGTGCTTAGGGTCCACGCGCACCCATGCAAAACGGGTGGCACGGTTACAAGATGCAGGGTTTACGGATGAAATTGCACGGATCAACGCGCCCGTTGGCTTGGATATTGGCGGACGATCGGTTGCGGAAATTGCCGTGAGCATCATTGCACAAGTCACCCAAGTTTTACGGCAAGGGTAGGGTGCTAACTATCTGCTATTAAAGGAAAAAAACGCCACACGGTTACGTGCGGCGCTTTTGAATTCTAACGGTGCGAGCAGATTATTTCTGCGGCAGTGGCCCGATGATCATGACCATCTGGCGGCCTTCCATCTTTGGGAAGTTTTCGATCTTGCCGTGCTCTTTGGTGTCTTCTGCAACACGTTCCAGCAATTCGCGACCAAGGTTCTGGTGCGCCATTTCGCGGCCACGGAAACGCA
>DQCL01000280.1:0-10870 GCA_003533975.1 Octadecabacter sp.
CGGCTTCGGCTTTGCGCTCGGCCTTTGCTTTGGCGCGTCGCGCTTTGCGTTGCGCTTTGGCGGCTTTGCGATCTTCTTCGACCTTGGCGCGCGATTCTTTGTCGTGTTCGCCTGTGGCTTGTGGAGCGGTTTCGTCCGCGTCGCTTGGCGCGTCTGACTGGTCTGTCAGGGCCGCAGCGCGCAGCACAATGCCGCTGTCATCCATGCTGGCGTCGACACGGCGTGAAATTTCACGCTCGGCGATTTTTGCCAACATTTCTGCGTCAGGTGTGGGGGGCTCTGCCCCAAAGTACCGATCATCAGAGGCCAAACCGCGAAAATATTCCGCAATTGCTTTCATCGTGTTGAAGGAATCATCGAATCCTTCAAGTGTGCATGAAAAAGTGCCGTATGAGACGGTAAGAATTTTACTCGTTCCAACCATTATTTGCTCGCTTTCTACCCAACCAGTGACACCTCGTTTACCATCAATTGGTTCGCAATCCGGAACAGAACCGCGTTAAAGTGGGTATTATTTCGTGACCGTTTTAAGGCATGTTTCCAAAACTGGGGTTAATCAACGTGAATTCGCCGATTGTTTCAAGTTCGTGTCCAATCACCCTGATTGGAGGGGTGAACCCTGCGCCAGGAACTCTTTCAGAGGCGTTAAGTATAGCACCTAATGTTGTCGCTGCCGATGGTGGTGCGGATCATGCTTTAGCGGCAGGGCTGACGCCTGAAGCTGTGGTTGGCGACATGGATTCTATTTCTGAGGCCGCACGGGCGGCATTTAAGGGCGTGTTGCACCCGATTGCGGAGCAAAACAGTACCGACTTTGACAAGGCTTTGCGCCATACTGATGCGCCATTGGTGTTGGGGGTGGGGTTTAGCGGCGCGCGGTTGGATCATGAGCTTGGGGCGATGACGGTGTTGGTGCGCCACCCTGAAAGGCGCTGCATTTTGATCGGCGAAGAAACGATTGTTCTGCTTTGCCCGCCGCAGATCACGCTAGATTTGCCAATGGGAAGTGCGGTGTCGTTGTTCCCGATGGCTGAGGTGGGGTGTGAAAGCGATGGGTTGCGCTGGCCGACGGGCGGACTTCGGTTTTCACCGGACGCGCAGATCGGAACATTAAACAAGGTCGATGGTGTGGTGGCTTTGCGCCCCGACGCTGCAAAGATGTTGTTGATCCTGCCGCGTGCGGCCCTTGGCGTTACTGTGCAGGCGCTGCTTAAGAATGGCGAGAAATGGCCCGTTCGCGCAGAATAATATAGAGCCCTGCTAGAACCGTGATGCAAATACCGAGGGCTGCCAGACCGTTGGGAAGGTCTTTAAATATTAAGTAGCCGATCACGGTGCCAATTGGAATTTCCAGATATTGCATCGGGGCAAGGGTGGCAGACGGTGCAAAGCGCAGGGACCATGTCATTAGCAAGTGGGCGAGTGTTCCAAGCCCACCGAGAACAAGAAGCAGCCACCATGTGTTGCCGACTATTGGATGGGTCGCAAGCAGTGTGGTGTTTGGAAACATCAACAAAGCTGCGCCAACAACGGGAACAGCCATCACACCAGACAGGGCTTGTAGGCCGATAGGGTCCACGTCTTTTGCGATTTTGCGGGTTACCAACATAAACAGCGCAAATACGACAGCGACACCAAGGGGCAGCAGTGCGGGCAGGCCGACCTCGACGAAGTTGGGTTGCACAACAAGCAATGTACCGATGAACCCCACACCGCAGGCAGCGAACCGGTGCGGGCCAACATACTCGTTGAGATAAACTTTACCCAAGAGCAACATGATAAACGGCATTACAAAGGCAATCGCGATGGCATCTGCCAGTTCAAGGTACTGCAAGGATGAGAACATCAGCGTGATGCCGGCAATGTGCAATGCAGTGCGCAACGCCGTGAGGCGCAACAGGCGCGCGCCAGAGGGTAGCGGGTATTTTAAAAGCCAAACCAAAGGCAACAGCAGTGCGGCTTGGATCAAAAAGCGCACAAACACGAGGAACCCGACCGACATATCGTCCCCCAGCACCTTCGCCATGGCGTCCCCCAAAGGGGCCAGCACGCAAAAGCCAAGCATCAGGAGGATACCTAAGAACGGACGGTCAGTCATGCAGGCACGCTAAGCGCGGAAAAGTGCGACGTCTAGACAGGAGCATGGGGTCGGGTTTTGATCCCGCGGGACGTTACGCGCTCTCTGTGGATCATATAGATGCCTGCGCCGATGATCAGGACGATGCCGCCAAGCGCCATCGCGTTCGGGAAATCCTGAAATACCAGATACCCCAACACAGCCGCCACCGGAATTTCGAAATACTGCATCGGTGCGAGCGTGGAGGAGGGGGCGAACGTGAGGCCATAGGTCATCATCATGTGGCTGATCGTGGCAAAGAACCCGACACCTAGCAGCCATGTCCAATAGACCCCAGTTGGCCAGACTGGATCAAGCATTTCACTTCCGGATCCATTTGCAAGCCAAATGACGGGCACACTCATGACTGCCGCAATTGCGCCGGTGTGAAACTGCATCATCACTGGGTGCAGCCGCCCGCGAAGACCGCGTGTAACCAGCACATAGCCAGCAAAGGACACAGCCGTGCCCAACGGAAACAACGCAACGGCCCCGAAGGTTGCCAAGGAAGGCTGGATCACAAGCATGACGCCAAAGAATCCCACAATCGCAGCCCCGATCCGGCGCATTCCGACATCTTCACCAAAGGCGTATTTGCCGACCAGCATAACGATGAAAGGCTCGATAAATACGATCGCCAAGGCATCCGCCAAAGGCATGATGCGAATTGCCGCAATAAAAAAGAACGTTGAAAGAAGTAAAAGCAAGGCGCGCAGGGATAGCAGACCAAGCCGCCCGTTCATTCCAAACGACAATCCCATCATCAGGCAAACGGGCAGCATAAGGCCAAGTTGCACCAAGAACCGCGCGGCAGTGATCTGCCCCACTGGAATGGTGATAGACGCAAGTTTCGCCGCGACATCAAGCAGTGGCGCGGTCAGGCAAAACCCAAGCATCAGCATAACGCCAAGCATGATCCGGTCTGGGGTGTCAGTGTTGTGTGTCATCTTAGGGCTGGCCTAGTTTTGTGTCGCGGGGCCGTCGCGTCCAAAACCGACACGCCGCGCGTGATTGGTTGTCCTTGGCGCGGTTGTAGCGAAACCACCTTAGCAATTCGGTACATTCACAGCCAAACCGCCGAGTGCGGTTTCCTTGTATTTTTCAGACATATCCGCCCCGGTTTGGCGCATGGTTTCGATTGCGGCGTCCAGCGGAACCAAATGCGTTCCGTCCCCGCGCAGAGCAAGGGACGCGGCGCTGACGGCCTTGATCGCACCAAGCCCATTGCGTTCAATGCAGGGGACCTGAACCAGCCCGCGCACGGGATCGCACGTCATGCCCAAGTGATGTTCCAGCGCGATTTCTGCGGCATTTTCGATTTGCTCTGGCGTGCCGCCAAGGACGGCACAAAGGCCCGCGGCGGCCATCGCCGCAGCAGAACCTACTTCCGCCTGACATCCGGCTTCCGCACCACTGATAGAAGCGTTGAATTTCACTAAGCCGCCAATCGCAGATGCGGTAAGGAGGAAATCGGGGACCTTGGCAGCCGACGCGCTGGGCACATGGTCCATATAGTAGCGGATCGTTGCAGGAACCACGCCAGCCGCACCATTGGTCGGGGCTGTCACAACCTGCCCGCCGGCGGCGTTCTCTTCGTTCACGGCCATCGCATAGGTCGACATCCAGTCATTGATCGTATGCGGCGCCGTGAGGTTCACACCAGCTTCGGCCCGAAGCGCGTCATGAATGCCCTTGGCGCGACGTTTAACGTTTAGTCCGCCAGGCAATATACCTTCCGTCACGAGCCCGCGGTCGATGCAATCGTTCATAACTTGCCAGAGGCGACCCAACCCTTTGTCGAGATCGGCACCCGAAATGCGGCTTAGCTCATTTTTGCGCTTCATGTCCGCAATGTTCAGCCCGCTTTCGGCGGCCATATCAAGCATTTCAACTGCGCTCTTGAAGGGGAACGGCACCGGTGCGCCGTCTTCTTTGTCGACGCCAGCGGCAAGTTCGGCTTCTGTAAGGACGAAGCCCCCCCCGATGGAGTAATAGGTGACTTGGGTGACGACATCACCCTGCGCATCGCATCCCATCAAGATCATGCCGTTCGCGTGGCCCGTAAGGGCAGGGCCGTAATCAAATTCCAAATGTTCCTTCGGGCGAAACGTAAGAGTGCCGAGCCCATCGGGATGCACGGTTCCGTCTTCCGTGATACGCACCATTTCAACATCCGCTTTGTCACGATCGTAATCGTCTGCGCGAAACCCAGCGAGGCCAAGGATGGTCGCACGGTCTGTGGCGTGGCCCACGCCCGTAAATGCGAGCGAGCCATGCAGAGTGGCTTTGACGCCAGCAACCTTGAACGGCTGCGCGCGCAGGTGGTCTAGGAAGCGCGCGGCGGCAACCATTGGGCCGATGGTGTGGGACGAGGACGGGCCAATCCCAACTTTGAACATATCGAAAACGGAGAGAAACATGTGCTGACGCCTTATTGGTTTCCTTGAAGATAGTTCGACGTGCCCAGGTCTGTCGGTGTGGAAAACGACACCATACCGCGCGTTTGCGAGGGCTAGATCGCGGAACCTTCTGGGGGATGTGCATAGTTTGGGGCGGTAAACGGCGCATCTCCGAGGCCCTCAGCGGCGACTGCCGCGGCGGTTGATCGGTACGTTTCATTCGTTTCGGCGATGCGTTGAAGTGTTGGAAAGTCCGCAAGGTTCGGGCGCGACGGGGCGCTTACGGGGTAAAGCTGCATCCACCGCAACATCGGGCAAAGGTAACAGTCTAGGATACTTGGGGCTTTACCGCCAACATACCCCGCGCCAGCCAGCCCAGTATCAAGGATCGCAAGCTGATCGCAAAGCCGCGTTCTGGTGTGTTCAGACAGGGCACCTTGGCCATTCTCAGTGGTATACTGATCAGGGTAGAACAGCATACGCAGAGTAGGATGTAGCGTATTTGACATCCAGATCAGCCACATAACGGCTTGTGCGCGTTGGCTGCTTTGGCTGGGCAGCAGGCTTGGCTTCTGCTCGGCGAGCCAGAGCAAGATCGCCGCCGTTTCAAACAACGCGCCATCGGGTGTTTCAAGAACAGGGATCAACCCGTTCGGGTTCAACGCGCGGTAGCTTTCGGACTTCTGAGCAGAGGCCGCGCGATCCACAAGACAGGTTGCGAAGGGAAGGCCCGCAGCCTCAAGCGCGAGGCGAATGCACAGTGAAGCATTGTCTGGGGCGTAGTGAAGAATAAGATTAGACATAGGCGTAACATTGCACAGTTTAGTCGCTTGGCCAGTGCCTTCACGACGCAATTTGCAGCGTTTCCGAATAATTAAATCATTGTGATTAACCATCGGGCCTCGCTCCATGGCGTTTGCGCGCTTATAAGGGCCAAAGTACCGATTCAAACCGCAGGAGCTGACCCATGTCGTCCGAATTGTCCCCCATCGACAAAGCCAAATTCGTCGCAGCGAAACAAGCGAGCGGATATGTCGAAGATGGCATGAAAGTTGGTCTTGGCACTGGGTCCACAGCGGCGTGGCTGGTGAAGTGCCTTGGTGAACGGGTTGAGAAAGAGGGTTTGAAAATCAAAGGTGTACCGACGTCATCGCGCACAGCTGCATTGGCGCGTGAAGTCGGTATCGAGGTGGTTTCACTGGACGAAGCTAAGTGGCTGGACCTGACGATAGATGGTGCCGATGAATGTGATGGCGACCTGAACCTGATCAAAGGCGGCGGCGGCGCGTTGTTGCAAGAGAAAATCGTGGCGACCGCGTCCGATCAGATGATTGTGATCGCTGATGCATCAAAACAGGTGGAAACCTTGGGTGCGTTTCCACTGCCGATTGAGGTAATCCCGTTTGGCTGGCAAACCACAAAAACACTGGTTGAGGAAACGCTGATCGGCTTGGATGTCTTGGGTCGCAAAGTGTCCTTGCGGATGAATGGCGATGCGCCGTTTTATACGGATGAAGGCAATCACATCCTTGATATGCATTTGAACCGGATCGGGAATGCACGACAGTTGTCGCTTATTATCAACCAAATACCGGGTGTTGTTGAAAACGGGTTGTTTATCGACATTTGCGATGTCGTCATTGTTGGTTTTGGTGACGGCCGGGTAGAGGTGCGCGACATTAACGCAGGATCAATCGAGGAAGACCGGATCGAATTCATCGAAACGGAAAACCTGTTTGCTGACCTGAACGACTAACGCAGGGCGGTATCCGTTCCTTTTCGCACACCCCTGTGACTGGTCATCATCGCGGGGCTGTGCTTTACCCAAATCCCGAACCAAATTGGCGCTAAAGGACAATTGGCATGGCTGAATTTGACTATGATCTTTTTGTAATCGGCGGCGGCTCCGGTGGGGTGCGTGCTGCACGTGTTGCCTCGGCAACGGGTGCTAAGGTTGGTTTAGCTGAAGAATTCCGCATGGGCGGCACCTGCGTAATCCGTGGCTGCGTCCCCAAAAAGCTGATGGTTTTCGCGTCCGAGTATCATGAGATGTTTGCAGATGCGCGCGCGTACGGGTGGGACGTTCAGGACGGCACATTCGAATGGAGCCGTTTTCAGGGCAATTTGCACGCTGAATTAGAACGGCTTGAAGGTGTTTACCGCAAGTTGCTCGGGAATTCAGACGTCACCATTCATGATAGCCGCGCGACGGTTTCTGGCACACATGAGGTCACGCTGGCGGACGGCATGACCTACAGCGCCAAACACATCCTTGTTGCAACTGGTGGGCGGCCAGTTCTGCCGGACATGAAGAATGCCGAGTTGGGCATTACATCTAACGAGATTTTCCTTCTGCCTGAGCTTCCGAAAAAGATACTGATCGTCGGGGGGGGCTACATCGCATCTGAATTTGCCTGTATTCTCAATGGCCTTGGCGTAGAAGTCACTCAGTTTTATCGTGGTGCGCAAATCCTGCGTGGCTTTGATGATGAGGCCCGCGGCCTTGTCTCTGAGATGATGATCGAGAAGGGTGTGAACCTGCATCTTGGCACCAATGTGTTGGAGATGGATAAGCGCGATGGTGGCATTTGGGTGAAATGCACGAACGGGTCTGAAAAAATTTACGACCAAGTCATGTTCGCCACGGGGCGTACGCCAAATACAGATGGACTGGGGCTTGAGGCCGTTGGCGTAGACGTCGGGCGCAAATCCGAGGTCGTGGTTGATGACTACAGCCAAACGAAAGTGCCAAGCATCTATGCTATTGGCGATGTAACCAACCGCGTTCAGCTAACGCCTGTGGCGATCCGTGAAGGCATGGCGTTCGTTGAGACAGTGTTTAAAGGGAACCCGACAAAAGTGGATCATGCGTTGATCCCGTCCGCGATTTTCACACAGCCAGAAATGGGCACTGTGGGCCTCAGCGAAGAAGCCGCGGCCGAGCAAGAGCCCGTTGAAATCTACGCGACCAGCTTCCGACCTATGCAGTCGGCCTTTGCGGATCGCCCTGATCGTGTGTTGATGAAACTCGTCGTGTCCAAGCAAAGCCGAAAGGTGCTAGGGTGCCATATCGTCAGCCCGCATGCTGGCGAGATGATCCAACTGGCGGGTATCGCGATTAAGATGGGGGCCACCAAAGAGCAGTTTGACGCGACTTGCGCGGTCCACCCGACGATTTCGGAAGAACTGGTCACAATGCGCGATCCGGTGAGAACCGCTTGAATGTTGGGGCTAAAGGCACATTTAATAGAGTAAGATAATTCGGACCCGCAGATATTGGGTCGCAACAAGGAAAGACAGGCTTAATGGCTGGAAACAACGGCGGCCCCTGGGGGGGCGGAGGCAACGACGGAGGCGATGACGATGACCGTTTTCGTCCGAATGGGAATGGTGATCGCAATGGTGGGCGTCGCCCAACCAATGAACCGCAAATTCCCGAGTTTGATGAAATCATAAACAAAACCAAAGACCAGCTGCGCGATTTGCTGGGCGGCGGCGGTGGAAACCGTGGCGGCTCTGGCGGCAGTGGCGGGGCAGGCGGCCCTGCTGTGTCACGCGGAATGATTGGCCTTGGTGTTCTTGCAGCCGTAGTTCTTTGGGGGTTCAACAGCTTTTACCGCGTTTTGCCGGAACAACAGTCTGTTGAACTGTTCCTTGGTGAATGTAATGACCCCTGCATCGGGTCTGACGGTCTGAACTTTGCGCCGTGGCCACTGGTCACGTATGAAATCGTTCAGGTTACGCAGGAACGTGTAATTTCGATTGGTGAAGATCCCGTTCCACAAGAGCTGTCCGAAAGCCCTGCAGTGCTACGTGCGCTTGAAGGCGATACAGGTTTGATGCTGACGGGTGATGAAAACATCGTCGACATCGACTTTCAGGTTGTTTGGAACATCAACCGCGCTGATGAGTTCCTGTTCAATCTGGCGGAGCCAACTGAAACCATCGAGGCGGTTTCTGAATCCGTGATGCGTGAAATTATCGCGACATCGCAACTGGCCAACCTCAACCAAGATCGTGCGTCTATCGAACAGCGGATGCGTGAACTGACGCAAGCGACGCTGGATAGCTATAACTCCGGCGTGAATATCGTTCGTATCAACCTTGGTGCCGCCGATCCGCCTGCGACGCGTGTGGACACGCAAAACATTGATGGCGACGATATATCGACGTCCCCACTCGCGGCGTATCGCGATGTTCAGGATGCTGAACAGGAACGTATCCAGTTGCAAAACCAAGCGGACGCTTACGCCAACCGTGAAACGGCGCGTGCCCGTGGTAATGCGGCCCAAATCCTAGAAGACGCAGAAGGCTACCGTGCCCAAGTCGTCAACGAAGCACAGGGTGAAGCGGCGCGTTTCGTGTCCGTTCTGGAGGAATACCAGAAAGCACCGGAAGTGACGCGTGAACGTCTGTATCTGGAAATGGTCGAAGACGTGTTTGGGTCAGCGAATGTTATTTTGCTGGATGACACAGCCGAAGGCAGCGGCGGCGTGGTGCCGTATCTGCCGCTTGATCAACTTCGTACACCAACCAACAATGGGGGGTCGAACTAATGAATAAGTCACTCTTTATTCTGCCGGTAATTGTCCTTCTGATTGCAGCGGCACTGAGTTCGATTTTCATCGTAGATGAACGTGAAAAAGCGCTCGTTTTGCGGTTTGGTCGTGTGGTTCAGACCGTTGAAGACCCCGGTTTGAACTTCCGTATGCCACTGATGGATCAAGTCGTAACCTATGATGACCGTATCATTTCCATCGATATGGCCGCACAAGAAGTCATCCCAAGCGACAACCGTCGTTTGAGTGTTGATGCCTTTGCACGTTACCGGATTGTTAATCTGGAACGTATTCGTCAAGCGACTGGTGCAGGTGGCGATCAAGCGATCGCAATTGCAGATCAACGTCTTGAGCGGATCTTGAACGCGCAAACACGTACCGTTCTGGGTGAAGTGACGTCTGGTGACATCCTGTCCACCGACCGTGACGCCCTGATGCTGCGCATCCGAAACGCCGCGATTGCTGAGGCTTCGGCGCTTGGCATTGAGGTGATTGATGTGCGTCTGAAGCGTACTGACTTGCCGTCCCAAAACCTTGAACGCACGTTCGAGCGGATGGTGTCGGAACGTCAGCGTGAAGCGGAAGATGAACGTGCCCGTGGTCGTGAAGCCGCGACGCGCATCACCGCCCTTGCCGACCGTACCGTGGTTGAATTGGAATCCGCTGCGAACCGCGAAGCGCGTATCGTTGAAGGTGAAGCAGACGCCCAAAGCAACGCGATCTTTGCGCAAGCTTACGGCCAGGATGTAGAATTCTTCGAATTCTACCGTTCACTGGAAGCGTATCGTACGGGCCTTGCGTCCGGTAACGCCCGCTTGGTCATGACGCCTCCGGATGATTTCTTTGACTACCTGCGCTCTCCAACCGGCAACGCTGGCGAGTGATGGGTATCGCGCTACTCGCCCCTCTCTTATTAGGGTTGGGGCTGGTGCTAATAGTAGAGGGGCTGGTGTACGCACTGGCCCCTTCGCTTGTTGAGGACATGTTAGCAGCACTTCGCCAAATGACACTTGAAACACGGCGTTTGGTCGGCTTCGCGGCGCTGTGCATCGGCGTGGCGTTGGTTTGGCTGGCGGCAAGTCTTGGCGTGCTAAGTTAAGCGTATCGTCGCTCTGAAATTCTCACAAGCTGTTGACGAGTGCGTGTTTGACGTTGCGTTGGCGCTATCGTGCCCTACATTCTATCTTAAGAACTGATATTTAGTCGTTGAATTACGACCCCCTGAAGGAGAGTCACGTGAAACCCCAATCGGTTACAAAGCCACAGGTTATCGCAGCAGCACGGACCCAAGACGCAACGCGCCAGAAATGGATCGCCGCGTTGATGATCGGCCTCGCGTTGTCGTTGTTGACAGTCGTACGTGCTGACGCACAAAACCGCCCCGCGACATTTGCAGATTTAGCGGAACAGATCAGCCCGTCTGTGGTGAACATCACCACGAGCACTGTGATTGCAGGGCGTACTGGGCCACAGGGTGTTGTGCCGGAAGGGTCTCCGTTTGAAGACTTCTTCAATGAATTTGGCGATGACGGCCCACGTCGTTCTTCTGCACTAGGTTCAGGTTTTGTGATCTCTGCTGACGGTTACATCGTGACGAACAACCACGTCATTGAAGGCGCTGACGAGATCGAGATCGAATTCTTCCCCGGCGAAGGACAGCCATCCGAGTTGCTGCCTGCCGAGCTGATTGGCACGGACCCGAACACAGATATCGCGCTGCTAAAGGTCGAATATGACACGCCGCTGGCTTTCGTGAGCTTTGGCGACAGCAATGGTTCCGGTTCGCGTGTTGGGGA
>DQCL01000280.1:10939-12189 GCA_003533975.1 Octadecabacter sp.
ACTTATGACGACTACATTCAGACTGACGCCGCAATTAACCGCGGGAACTCTGGTGGGCCATTGTTCAACATGGACGGTGACGTGATTGGTGTGAACACTGCGATTTTGTCCCCGAATGGCGGGTCAATCGGGATTGGCTTTGCGATGTCTTCTGATGTGGTGAGCAATGTTGTCGACCAGCTGGAAGAGTTCGGCGAAACGCGCCGCGGCTGGCTTGGGGTTCGCATTCAGGATGTCACTGTTGATATGATCGACGCCATCGACGGGCTTGAAAACGCGCACGGTGCGATGGTGACTGATGTGCCTGCAGGCCCTGCGGAAGATGCGGGCATGGTTTCGGGCGACATTATCCTGCTGTTTGACGGCGTGGCGATTGAAGACACGCGCGAGCTGGTTCAGATCGTTGGCAACTCGCCTGTGGGTAAAGAAGTGCCTGTACAGGTGTTGCGCACTGGTGAAATGGTTGACCTGACGGTTGTCCTTGGCCGCCGTGAAACCGCTGAGCCCGCAGCGTTCCCTGAAGAAGGTGAAACACCTGATGAAGGCACACCGGATACGACGAACATGCTTGGCATGACTTTGTCCGAAATCTCGCCGGACATGGAAGAGAGCCTTGGTGTCGAAGCGGGTAGCGGTCTTGTCGTCGTTGAGGTTGAAGAAGATTCTGAGGCGGAAACCAAAGGTTTGCTTGCAGGGGATCTGATCACCGAAGCAGGGCAGCAAAAGCTGACAGGCATCGCTGATTTCGAGGCCCGCGTTGAGGAAGCCCAAGAAGCAGGGCGCAAGTCGCTTTTGCTGTTGGTACGTCGTGATGGTGCGCCAAGGTTTGTCGCGCTCGGTCTTGAGTAGGTCCTCAGAAATTTTTGGAATGGGGCGCTCATGTTGGGGCGCCCTTTTTCGTTTGCGGGCATCGGTTGTGTTGCCTCGCCCAATTGATCGGGGTAAGGAATACGTATGAAACATGTACCCAAAGACACGACAGACGATGATCTTATTCAGCAATATCTGAACAAGGGTGGCAAGGTCACCAAAGGCAAAACCAAACCGCTGGACCCTGCACTGGGGATTAGCAAGAACGTTTGGAACCAGACGCTGACCAAAGAAGAGAAAGCCGCGCGCGACAAGAAGTGACCTTGTTGGCCGCCTTGGTGTTTCGCCGTTGGCCGCGTGAGGTGGCCAACAGCATCCGTCCGACGGGTGGTTTTATTCGCGTGGTTTTATTCGGATGGTTTTACTTGTTGATATCGTCG
>DQCL01000303.1 GCA_003533975.1 Octadecabacter sp.
GCGCGTTGCTGATGCTGGCAAACTATTTGGAAACTGTGCAGGGCTGAGGCCTGCTTGAGAGTTGGACTTTTGCCGAAACTTCTTTTTCCGAATGGGGGGGAGCCCCACTGAGGCGAACCAAGGGTATGGCATTAATGACAAGCCCTTTGATGGAGTGACGCGCGCTAAGGACTAGGCCGGGTTGGAAAACCGGAGAGGTGCCCATGTTACAGTTGAAGGAAAAGGCCGGGGTTATAACCGCGGCTGCCTCAGAAATGGGGCAAGCAGGGGCGTTGAAGTTTGCGCGCGAGGGCGCGAAGGTCGCAGTTGTGGACCAGAATACGGCCGCTGCGCAAAGCGTTGCAGCACAGATCAACGATGCCGGTGGCACAGCTGTGGCGATTACGGCGGATTTGCGCAATCTTGAGGCCGCGCGATACTGTCGCTCAGACAATCGCTGCGTTCGGGCAAATTGATTTTGTCTGGAACCATCTAGGCCTCTCTGGGCCTGGCAAGGTTGAGGGGATGGCGCAAGCAGATCTTGATCTCGCCTTCGATCTCAATCTGCGCAGTATCATGACGACCACCGAAGTCGCGATTCCAGAGCTGCGCAAACGCGCTGGCAGGGCGTTGCTTTATACGTCTTCAACGGATGGTCTCGTCGGGTCGCGGTATAGTCCGGCCAATTCCGCGATGAAACATGCGGTCGTGGGGGGCAAAGCATTGGCGCTACGACTTGCACCCGAAGGTATTCGGGTCAACACGGTTTGCCCTGGTCCGATCGATACGCCGATGTTTGTACAACTTGGCAGCAGGCCCGATCAACCGCAGCGAAGCCGCGAAGAAGTTGAGAAGGGCACATTGTCGGTCGTGCCAATGGGATGTCTTGGCCAGCCGCAAGAGGTCATCGAGGCCGCCTGTTTCCTGATCAGCGATGCCGCCTCTTTCATTACCGGCGTCGCATTGCCGGTTGATGGCGGATTTACGGCGCAATAACAGCCTCTTGGAGGATTGAAGTGGTGACTATCACGTGCAAAGCAGCCGAGCTGCATACACTTGGCGCCACGGCTCCTTATGTTGATATCCAGCCCTTGCAGATCAAGGAAATCACGCTTGATCCACCGCGTCCAATGGAAGGTCGTGGTCAAGGTGATCGGCGCGGGCCTGTGCCATTCAGACTTGTCAGTGATCAATGGCACCCGGGGGCGCGATGTGCCGATGGTCATGGGGCATGAAGGCGCAGGAGAAGTTGTTGAAACAGGCAGTGCGGTAACCGATGTCCAAATCGGAGATCACGTTGCCTTTCAATTTTCGGTAAGCTGCGGCCGCTGTCGTTCGTGCTTGTCTGGCCGGCCCAATATCTGTGAACGCGCGCCGATCGCGCGCTTAAAAGGTGAGCTGTTGTCGGGCGGTTCGGGGAGTGACGCTTCGAAACCGTATCGCTGTGTCTCCAATGGCGGTGTATTGCGCACAGGATGGATACCCAGCACCTTTCATATGGTGCATAACGGAAAATTCGCGATGGGCAGAGCTGGGGTGGTGTTTGTTGAGGAAACCGCCGTCACCCGTACCGGACGGATCACCAATGGCTGCCTAGGTCTGTGGGATGATGCTCAGCCCCCTGCACTGGCCGATATTGCGTCCTTTCTAAGTGAGCAAGGTTCGGTTCCGGCGATCCAGATCGCGCATGGCAGGCGCAAAGCCAGCACATAAAGGTCGTGGGAAGGGAACGGTCCTCTTACCGATGAAAGTATCGCCAACGGTGACGAATGTTGGCAACCGGGCGCGCCTTCGGCGACGCCGTTTTCTGACGGGTGGGAAATACCCGAAGCGCTGGATCGTGCCGGAATGGATGAAATCCGCGATGCCTTTGTCGCGACCACGCTGCGCGCGTTTGAGGCCTGGCCCAAGCCAATCGGCATTGCGCGCCATATCCTCTTGGGTCAAATCGTTGAACAAGAAATCAACGGGCATCATCTGGTGCGCAATCTCGGGCAACGGATCTATGCGCAATTTGCCGACATGCAGCGGGGCCACGATTTCTGGATCCGATTGGATGGCAGCTGGGCATGGCGTTTCAAGCCTTTGTGGTTCGCACCGAAACGCTGACAGTCTTGGTGGAGAGCTGCAACGGCAACCACAAGCAGCGCCCCACCGCGTCGTGGCAGCATGATTTTCGCGCCAGCACCTTCATGGAAAATCTCGCCGGGCTCGGGCTGCGGCCGGAATGACCTGCCACTAAGAATTTTCTCCATTTTGAACTAGGGCCTGGCCTAACCAAAGGACAGATAATGAAACGATCAAGATTTTCTGATGAACAAGTAATTGGCATTTCGCAGGAACATGAGGCTGGCGCGAAGTGTGCTGACCTGTGCCGCAAACGCGGAATGTCGGAAGGCACATTCTATGCGTGGAGGTCGAAGTACTCCGGCATGCACTGCACGGCGGGTTAATGCGCAGCATTGATCGAAAGTGGCCGTGCCTGACGTTAAACGCCTGAAGGCTCTGGAAGATGAGAACGGCAAGCTGAAGAAGCTGTTGGCAGAGCAGATGCTGGATGCCGCAGCGATGAAAGAGCTTCTGGCAAAAAAATGGTAGGGCCTGTTGTTAAGCGCGAAGCTGTCGCGCATCTGCGGGCGAAGTTAGGCCTGTCAGAGCGACGGGCCTGCAAGATCGTAGGAGCGGCGTCGATTTGGATATCGCCGCCTGTTCATCCTGTTGCGTCGTGAGGGCGAGCCATCAGGGATCAACCGCATCTACCGCCTGTATCGCGAAGGAGGGCTGGCCGTGCGCAAAAGGCGCGCCAGACGCAAGGCAATCGGCACCCGTGCCCCAATTCTGGTTGAGGCAAAGATCAATGCGAGATGGTCGTTGGATTTTGTGCACGACCAGTTTGCTTCTGGCCAACGGTTTCGTACCCTGAACATTATGGACGATGTGACACGGGAATGCCTTGCCGCAATTCCCGACACATAAATCTCAGGCCGACGTGTCGTTCGTGAACTGACAGCGCTCATTGAAAGGCGTGGAAAACCTGGAATGATTGTCAGTCCCTCTCATGGTTTGCAGGCAAACCACTGCCGGGCA
>DQCL01000156.1 GCA_003533975.1 Octadecabacter sp.
TGCATTTCCTACCTGACGATCGAACACAAAGGCCCCGTTGACGAAGACCTGCGCGGGCTGTTGGGAAATCACATCTATGGTTGTGACGACTGTCTGGCCGCCTGTCCGTGGAACAAATTTGCTATCGCCTCCAAAGAGATAAAATACGCTGCACGAGACGATCTGCTTGCGCCTGATCTTGGGATCCTTGCCAAGCTTGATGACACTCAGTTTCGCGAAAAATTTTCCGGTAGCCCGGTGAAGCGCATCAAACGTGAACGGTTCGTGCGCAATGTGCTTTATGCCATCGGAAACTCCGGGGACCCATCCTTGTTGTCAGTTGCGCGCGATCTGACTTCGGACCCGGACCCGATGGTTTCCGACGCCGCAAATTGGGCCATCGCGCGGTTATCGGATTGTGATTCAGCAGATTAGAAGGCTAATATCGGCATCTACATGGGTAAGGTGCGGTTTGCGATGTCGCCCGTCGCGAACTTGGGTTAGAAGACACAACCTGTCAGGAATTTTTTGATGCAACCGATCCACGGTATTTTTTTAAAACTTTGCTCTGTTGTGATCCTCGTTGTGATGTCGAGCATTATCAAAGCCTATTCTCAGGATGTGCCAGCGGGCCAGGCGGTGTTTTTCAGGTCATTCTTTGCAATTCCGGTGATCCTTATCTGGGTGACCCTGCGCGGTGAATTCAGCAGCGGGTTGCGGGTCAACAGTGTCATGTCGCATGTGTGGCGTGGTGGCATCGGCACCTGCGCAATGGGTTTGTATTTTTCCAGTCTGGGTATGCTACCACTGCCCGAAGTTATGGCGATCGGCTATGCCGCGCCACTGTTGGTGGTAATCCTTGCCGCGATTTTTTTGGGCGAAAAAGTGCGGGGCTTTCGGATCACGGCGGTTGTGGTCGGGCTGATCGGCGTTCTGATTGTGTTATCGCCCAGATTGTCAGCATTCGGGTCTGAGGTTGATGAGCGCGCCCAAATTGGCGCAATGGTTGTTCTTGCAAGTGCTCTGTTTGTGGCGATTTCCCAGATAGTTGTGCGCAAGATTGTCGATACTGAGCACACCGCCGCGATTGTATTTTATTACTCGATCATCTCATCGATATTGGCGCTGTGCACCGCCCCCTTCGGTTGGACGATGCCGGGCGCAGAAGTATTTTTGATGCTAATTCTTGCCGGCTTGATGGGCGGTGTCGGGCAGATTTTCTTAACGACATCCTATCGTCATGCGGATGTATCGGTCATCGCGCCGTTTGATTACGCGTCAATGATTTTGGCCTTGTTGATTGGGTATTTTGTGTTTGACGAAGTGCCGACACTGATAATGCTCTCTGGGGCAAGCCTAGTAATTTCGGCGGGTGTATTCATCATCTGGCGCGAACATAAGCTGGGGCTGGAGCGGGCCAAGCAACGCAAGGCAGCGACGCAGGGCGGCTAGCCCGGGGGGTGGCCCCAAGCAGAACTGCAATATTGGCAGGAGAACATGGATGCCCAAACCAAGGTTGGATGCTGTGGGTGTGACCAGCAGCGATCTGAAAAAATCGGTGGCATTCTACACGCTTCTTGGGTTTGAGTTTGCTGCGATCGCGCCGGATGACCGGCATATTGAACCGATCACGGACGATGGCCAGGTTCGTCTGATGATCGACGATCACGAACTGGCGCAATCACTGATCGGCGAAGCTCCGGTGCCGCCAAACCACGCGATGTTCGCGATGCTTTGTGCATCACCTGCGCAGGTCGATATGGTAGCAGGTCAAGTTGCCAGCGCCGGTTTCACTGTCATTAAACAACCATGGGATGCCTTTTGGGGGCAACGATACGCAACCGTTGCGGACCCGGACAGGTATTTGGTGGATCTTTTTGCACCGCTTTAGGGCACCGGTGGTTTGCTTGACGACTGAACGATGTTCTGTGTCTCAATCGCGATGCGAATACCCTCGGTCGTGTTGGTGATCGGATAAGGGCCAAACAAGTTGGCGCCAACTTGATAGCTTACCTGAACCGAACTGCCCGGNNAATCGTGAACCAAAAGTCCGCATTGAAGGCCGAAAGAGTGCGCGACAGCATTTCTTGCACTTCATTGGGCGACAGTTTCAGGGTCGTATCCACACCCCAGTTCAACTGAACATTGATAGAAGACGAATTCCCCGCGCTGTCGGTGACCGCCAGTTCTTGTTTTGTGATGCCGAGCGGGCGCAACGTTGGATCCTGCGTTGCATGGAAATATAGATAGGCCACCACTGCAGGCAGCGCGACCGCAGCAATCAATGCGGGCAATGATAGATTGATTTGATTTGTTGCCACGTCACGTGTCCCGGATGACCACGACAAGGACACTAGAAATTAAACCTTCAGGATTAGTGAACTGAACAACACAATTAACTCCAAGGGCTGTCTAAGGCGTGACTCGCTTGGGTCGATGGTGATGGTGCAGGGTTCACCTATTGTAAAAGGCGAACGATTTTGAATTTTCATTTATTGGGCTTCGGGCTGTGCTATTTGGTATTCGCCAATTGTATTGCCATTTTTCTATTCGACCTGGACAAGAGGCGCGCCGTTATGAACGAGTGGCGCATATCGGAATCCACACTGCTGGCTGTAGCTTTCTTGGGCGGGTGGCCGGGTGCGAAATACGGCCAGCGCAAATTCAGGCATAAGACCAGAAAACAACCATTTGCGACGCAACTGAACGCGATCGCAGTTCTTCAGGTGCTGCTGATCCTATCGCTGTTGATACCTGACGTCAGACGCCAGGTATCTGAATTTGCCTCGCGATTCCCAATACTAACAGAAACTAGCAAACCCGTGCGTTTCGGCCCCGGTTCGTGACGCGTTTTTAGGCGCGCACCAGCACTTCGTAGGCCTCGGCAATATCGCGCGTCAGCGAACCTACCTCAAAGTTGTAGTCGCCAATCTGACCGACGGGCGTGACCTCGGCTGCGGTTCCGGTTAGCCAGCACTGCTCGAACCCTTCAAGTTCTTCGGGCATGATGTGGCGTTCATTCACCTTGATCCCGCGCTCTTTCAGCATTGTGATAACCGTCTGACGGGTCAGCCCATTCAGGAAGCAATCAGGCGTAGGGGTGTGAACCTCGCCGTCCTTCACGAAAAAGATATTGGCGCCGGTCGCCTCGGCGACATAGCCGCGATAGTCAAACATCATCGCGTCAGAACACCCTTTTGCTTCGGCGGTATGCTTGGCCATGGTGCAGATCATATAAAGACCGGCGGCTTTGGCGTGACAGGGAATGGTTTCGGGCGACGGGCGTTTCCACTTGGAAATATCCAGCTTGGCACCCTTCATCTTGGCGTCACCGTAATAGGCACCCCATTCCCAGACAGCAATTGCCAGACGCACCGGGTTCTTATCCGCAGCGACACCCATGTCCTCGCCCGAACCACGCCATGCAACAGGGCGCACATAACCATCGGTCAGCCCATTGGCGGCCAATGTCTGTTGTTTGGCGGCATCGATTTCCTCGACGCTCCACGGGATCTCAAAGTCAATCGCCTGAGCCGAGGCGCGCAGCCGTTCGGAATGCTCGCGACCTCTGAAAATTTTGCCGTTGTAGGCGCGCTCGCCCTCAAAAACTGAAGATGCGTAATGCAGGCCGTGGGTCAGCACATGCACCTTGGCATCGCGCCATTCGACGAGCTTTCCGTCCATCCATATCTTGCCGTCACGATCATCATATCCGCCCGTCATTTGAGCATCCTCCGGTTCCGGCCAGCGGCCGATTTGCAAAAGTTGCGCAGTATAGGTCCAGTTCGGACATAAAATTGCGTAAAATCTGACAATCGCTAACAATTGATTCTTGGAAAGTCAACAAGGCTGACATAAAATCGAAAAACCGAAACAAATCCGTGAGCGAGGGCATGATGGCCGAAGGTGGCGGAAGTGACAGCCTGCTGTTTCTGACTGACGAGCAGTTGAAGAAGGGCATCGAGGCGATGTTTTTTGCCTATCGCGGGTTCACGGCGGATCCCGATAGGATTTTGGAAAACTACGCTTATGGGCGTGCTCATCACAGGGCGATCCATTTTATCAATCGCAGCCCCGAGACTACGGTCAATAATCTGCTTTCAATTCTGGGTGTAACAAAACAGTCTCTGAACAGGGTGTTGCGCCGGCTGATTGATGACGGTCTGGTAGAAAGCCGTGTCGGAAAGCGTGACAAGCGCGAGCGGCATCTGGTGCTGACCGCGAAAGGGGCGGCGCTCGAAGCAGAGCTGTCCGAGGCACAGCGCAGTCGGATGCGCGCCGCTTTCCGGGCTGTCGGCCCGGATGCGGTAACAGGATTCCGGCAGGTATTAGAGGCGATGATGGATGTCGATATGCGCCATCATTTCAGTTTGTTGAAGGATTCCGAGTGATGGTTGGGAACGAAGCCCATCTGCTGATTGTTGACGACGACGAGCGTATTCGAACCTTGTTGCAAAAATTTCTGATCCGCAATGGGTTCCTGGTTTCAGCGGCCCGTGACGCAGCTCATGCGCGCAGAATTCTAAGCGGTCTGGAATTTGATATGGTCGTGCTGGATGTGATGATGCCGGGCGAAGACGGGATCAGTTTCACCCGCGACTTGCGCCAGTCCATTTCGACACCGATTCTTTTGCTTACGGCCAAAGGTGAAACCGACGAGCGGATTACCGGGCTTGAGGCAGGGGCCGACGACTATATGGCCAAGCCCTTTGAACCCAAGGAATTGCTACTGCGCATCAATGCCATTTTACGCCGCGTGCCGCAGCCGGACGAAGACGCCAGCATTCCAAAGGTGCTGCATCTGGGGCCAATCCGCTATGACGTAGAACGTGGCGAGATGTGGCGGGGCGAAGATCTGGTACGCCTCACCGCAACCGAAAGCCAGTTGATGAAGATATTCTCGGCCAGTCTGGCGGCTGCCGTCAGCCGCAATGAGCTGGTTGAAAAGCTGGGCCGCGACAAAGGGCAGGCGCAAGAGCGCGCAGTCGATGTGCAGATCACTAGGTTGCGGCGCAAAATTGAAACTGATCCCAAACAGCCACGTTATTTGCAGACGGT